>DAOUWQ010000457.1 GCA_030667035.1 Candidatus Heimdallarchaeota archaeon
GATTTAATTTTATTTAATAGGTTAGAAAATTATCAAGAAAAAGAAGTTTGGAAATGGCTCAAAGAAAAAAAACTGTTTGAGTTTTGGTCTCATGCAATGTGTTTAATGCCTTTTGAAGAGTATCCTTTCTATGCTTGGAAAATGAAATACAATCAAACAGATTTACCACGCTATTGGAATAAGTGGATTAAGATAAATCAATCAGTAATGGATAGAGTCTATTTACATGTAAAAAAGAATGGACAAACTTCTAGTACTGATTTTAAAAAGGAAAACCCAAAGAAGAGCGAGGGTTGGTGGGATTGGAAAGTAGAGAAAATGGCTCTTGAGTGTTTATTTCTTCAAGGAAAACTTCTCGTAGCTTACAGAAAGAATTTTCAGAAAACATTTGATTTAACTGAAAATGTTGTGCCAGCACATATTGATACAGAACCTATGAGTGATGATCTTCTCCCAGAATATTTAACTAAAACGATTCTTTCATCCATTGGCATTGCTAATGAGGAGGAATTGAAAACTTACCTGGGTGAAGCTCCGGCAAAATATCTTTGGAAACGGAACAAAAAATCAATTACAGATTATCTACAAGATTGTGTTAAAAACGATATACTTGTCGAGATTCAAATTGAGGATGAAGAAGAGAAGCAATATTCATTGAAGGAAAATATACCAAAGTTTGAATCAATAAATAACAAAGATGTCAAAAACACCAAAGTAAAATTCCTTACTCCTTTTGATAATATTATACGCGAAAGAAATTTTCCAGCAAAAATCTGGAATTATGATTATAAAATCGAATGTTATGTACCTCCGCCAAAACGTATATTTGGTTATTTTGCACTGCCGATTTTGGATGGTTATCAATTGATTGGGAGAGCAGATTTGAAAGCGCATAGAGCAAAAAAGATACTCGAGATAAAAGCGTTAGGTTTTGAAGATGGAATAACGCTTACAGATGCCAGAAAAGAAAGACTTGTTCAGGGTTTCAATAGTTTTGCCAAGTTTAATGGCTGCAATACTGTTGAAAATGCAACAAAAATACCTATATTCTAGCTGTTTATTTTTTTCAATGGAAGTGAAATCAGTGGTAAATGTTCCTCAGAATTTTAAAGAAGAAACGAAAAAAATAGAGTCTAAAATAAAAAAGAAATAATCGTGATATTTTCTTCTAGAGAATCAATTTGTAGTTCCTTTCAAACTTTTACTTTTTTTTTCATAAAATTGGCAGCTGAAAAATTAATAAGGAGTATAGCTATGGTAATGTAGAAGTTCTAGGTGAATAAAATGGCTCTCATCAATATTTTATGGCTCATATTAGGGTTGCTTGGTTCATTTCTGAGTGGTTCTATTCCTTATTCTGTACTCATTGGTAGACTAGCAACAGGCAAAGATCTCAGGAATTTTAACATTGGAAATCCCGGAGGATTTAATGCTGTTATGACTTATGGGCTACCAGTTGGGTTAACAGTTATGTTCATTGATATTCTGAAAGGTTTTGTTCCAATTGCACTGTTGGATTGGATCTTCTCCATGGATACTTTTACTCTTGATTCACCAATATGGCACACATTAGCTGTAACCATTGGTCCAGCATTATGCATTTTAGGTCACAACCATTCCCCCTTCTTAAAATTTAAAGGCGGACGTGGATCTGCAGTATTCATCGGTACACTATTTTGGGTGAACCCTCTCGTACTTATCGTATACTTCTTACCATTTGGTTTTATGATTGGTCTTTTTAAAGTACCAACCAGAGTATCGACAATTTTAGCAGCAATATTCTATGTTCCCGCTGCGATGTTTCTGAATTTCGGACCACCCTGGACATCAATCGTAACAGATTGGCAAATAGTTCTTTTCAGCGGTACTTTTACTTTGATTATGACACAGTTTTTCATTGCTTTAGGTATGTGGCTAGCTCAACTGCCCAGACACATTCCAAGCTTAATAGCTGCTGTAAAAGGAGAAGAATAGACCTTAAAAATGTCCGAAGGGCAACAATTCAGTGAGAAATTCGAAACAGAAAAATCAGAAGTTAAAAAAGAAGATGAGTGATTTTTCCTTATTTGTTAAGTAGAGAAGATTCTCTACTTGAACAATTTTTTATCTAAAAAAAATAAAAAAAGATAAAAGAAAAATAGTATGAAAAATCATAACTATTTCTTTCGTTTTCTGATTACTACTAGAACACCAGTTGACATTATTACTCCAAGAATAAGAGCAAGAGGTTCTATACCAATTCTTCGAGTGTACGATTCCTCAGCTACTTCTGCATTCATACTGAAAGTTGTTGCGCTTCCTTCGTAAGTTCCTGTGATTAAGGTCAGAACATCATAACCTTGGAGAACATCATTTGTTACATTGTAGTGGAATTCTACAGAGTGAATAATAGTTAAATCAGTCTCGTCTGCAGCAATAACATAACTACCACCTGCTGTTGCTTTGAATTTAATTGTTTCATCGTTGTCATACCATTGAGCAATTGATGTGAAAGTCATCTCTTCTTCAGAAGCTCCATACACATCAGCAATAGCGTCCCAATTGTCTGTATCGTTATACAAATCAAACACAGCTTGCCAATCAA
>DAOUWQ010000304.1 GCA_030667035.1 Candidatus Heimdallarchaeota archaeon
CATACATGAAAGCATTTAAACGAGAGGACTTTTCCGCATCATTCTGAACGAGGAGATTTGCTCGCTTTAGAGTATTATAACACATAGAACAGGTGGTTGTAAGATCTGTAAAACCATCTTCACGAGTGCGAATCATATTTCTCATAGGAGCTAATTGACTTGTGAGATTGTCTTCAGCTAAACCAAAGAATGTGCCACAACAAGTCCATCGTGATAATTCAACTAATTCTATGTCGAACTTCTTCATAACTTCTCGAGCAGTTAAATCCATGTATTTTGCGTATGATTTTGCTGTACAACCGGGGTAGTAGGCTATTTTTTCTGTCATCTTTGTTTACGCTCCGATTATGATGTTTGTTTCTTAAAGCTACTAATTAGAGCTATTTGGGGTAATTCTTCTAGCTCTTCTTTTGTAAGAGCTTCAAGTGTAACATAGCTCTTCTTTGCTCTCAGTGATATTTCTCGTAAAGATTCCATCACTTTAGCAATATCTATGCCTTTTGGACATCTTGCACTACATACTAAGCATGAAGAACAAATCCAGAAGGTGTTAGTATCCAAAACGGATTCATCGCCAAGTTGAATCTTATGAATTACTTGATTAGGTAGGAGGTCCATTACAGCAGATTCAGGACAACCACCCGAACACTCACCACATTGATAACACCGCATGATATTAGCACCGGCGAGATCTAGGACCTTCTGACGAAATGCAACGCGTTTCTCAGTTTTGGTTAGTTTTACCATTGACAATTAATTTCACTCCATTATTATCTCAACTAATTAATCATAACGTATTTTTTTAATTCAATAATTTTTCAAGCTCTTTTTCAATTATTGATATTGCTTCAGGAACCGCTTTCTGAACTGTTTCGGAGAGTGATTCACTAAAATCACTGATGTTTTCGACTTCAATGCCAATAATTGTAACATCCTTGGGTAATTTTTCCTCTCCTAGTTCGGTTTTGAGGAGATCATAAGCAGTAGCTAAATTACAGTCGTGAGCACAATAAGTATGGATAGTTGTTCTAAAATCATCGATTGAAAACTTGTAAACATCACCAGGTGTTCCTCCTTGTAATGCTAGTCCATCAATCATAATGACAGTTTCATATCCAATAAATCGTTCTACTAGACTTAAGCCACCAATAGATACCTCTTCAAACTCGAATTCGGGAGTGTTGGAATATTTCTTCTCAAGTATCCTAACAATGTGTATCCCTACACCATCATCAGATAGAATAGGGTTGCCAACACCAATTACTAGTGTCTTGGCTTTTCCAGTGTTTTGATAATTCAAAGAAGAAATTTCATGCATTGGTTTTTTAGCACATCCTTGAGCTTTCGATCCTTATCGTATATCTTTACTTCAAGAGGCATACTTCCAGTAGGAGTATGTGTTGAACACGCTAAACAAGGATCATATGATCTAAATGCAACTTCTACCATATTCAAGACAGCTTGATCAGTGTAATTGCCATTTTTGATAACATGTTTTGCTGCTTCTCTAACACTAATATTGATTGGAGCAATATTGTGTGTCGTTGCAACAATTAGGTTAACTTTCGTGATCATGCCATTTTCATCTGCAGTATAGTCATGAATAAGAGTGCCTCTTGGTGCTTCTACCATACCAATACCTCTTCCGCCTATTTCTTTAGGAATAACACGGTATTCACTATTGGTAATGTAGGGCTTTTTAGCTAAATCTACTATGATTTCTGCTGCATTAAGCATCTCGACTAATCGAGCCCAATTAGAAACTAGTTGTAAGTGACATGGTTTTGGTACTACTTCAAAAACACGTTTTTGTGCTTTTTGAGCAAGAGGAGTAGAATATTTTCCAATGTTCAATCTTGCAAGTGGACCAACACTGTATACACCACTTTCGGCACCGGCTTCAAAACCTTTCCAACCTATTTTTTGAACGAAGGTTTGTTTTGCAGTACACCATGGTTCGCAATGTTCGGTGATATGTTCATAATATTTATCCGGTGAGAAACGATCGATTTCCTTTCCCTCGGGATTAATGATTACTGCTTCGCTACTGTAATAATCAATGAGTCCATTCTCATCCACAGAAGCCATGTAATTAAATTCATTTTTGTAGATATCACCGGTGATTAACTTCAGAAGTTTTTTCTCTGTAATCAGTTCTTCGAACCACTCTAAACTCCATTGACAGAATTTAACCATTTCTTTAGCACGTTTCAGAATTTCATCTCGTTCTTCTGGTTTAAGTCCTTTCGATACTCCACCAGGAATAGCAGTTACAGGATGAACGGATTTTCCTCCAAGAATTTGTTGAATTCTATGAGAATTATTTCTCTGTTTTAAAACTTCAACAGTTAAATCTTTATCAGCTCGAAGCATTCCAAGAAGATTCCTGTCAGCAGGAGGAGCATCTATCCCCATAACAAAATCAGGTCCAGCGAGAGCAAAGAAGTGAGCTGAATGAGAATACCATACATGAGCTGTCGCACCCATCCTTCGTAAATCTTCGCCTGTTTTCTTAGGCTCATCATGAAAGATTTTATCAAGTGCTTTTGCGCTGGCTATATGATGAGGCCACGGGCATACACCACATATTCTACTCACAATTCTGGGCATTTCTTCTGCAGGTCTTCCTTCACAGAACTTTTCAAATCCCCTCAATTCTTGAACTTGGAAATAAGCATCTTCAGCATTTCCCTTATCATCGAGAAATATTGATATTTTTGCTTCTCCTTCCAATCGAGAGACGGGATTAATATAAATTGTTTTTTTTGTCATGATAGTTCCCTCTATTTCTTCTTAGAGCTCTCCTCTTCAGCAACTTTCTTTTTCGTCTTAATTATATACTCTGGTGTAGAAAATCGATAAAATGTACCAAATGGATCGGGTATAGTTTCCATCAATTTCTTCAGACCTTCAGGACCAAGTTCTGCTTCGATTTTTGCTCCACCTATTGAAGCAATTGCAGAAAGCATTTTTAATCCTGGGTCGTGCACATCTGGAGCGGGACCAAAGCATCCTCTGCATGGCATATTGGCTCCTAAAGTACACTGTCCACCACAACCTGAACGCGTGGCAGGACCCATACAAACAATCCCTTGTGATAGTAAACATTTTTCTGGATCTGGGTCAACCTCAAAAGGACGTCTAAATTGATTTATGACGATTTCGTCTGGTTTTTCGCGACCACATTCTTCGCAAAGGGCAGTTTCACCTGCAACTACTGTTCCTTTCGGTGGTAATTCTCCATTCTTAATGAAATTGGTTATAACAGAAACAAGAATTTCCCATTGCGCCGGAACAGGTGGGCAACCAGGGACAAAATAGTTGACATCTACTTCAGCAGTAAGTGGCAAGCAAGAATCTAGTAGTTTTGGTAAAGTCATTGCTCGACCTTTTTTGTATTCAGATTCAGGTCGCATATAATTTTGATTTGGACCAGATTCATCAATATTGTAACCATTGGTATAAACTGCATCTAAAACAGTTTGTGCGTTATATGGATTTGCTAGTTGTGGTATTCCACCAAAACAAGAGCAAGCTCCATAAGCAATCATTACTTTACTCTTTTTTCGGAACAATTGAGCAATTTCAGCATGTTCCGAGGTTCTGATAGGTCCATGGTATAAACAAATGTCAATTTCTTTATCTTCGAGAGCTTCCACATCTTCGAATTTGAAATC
>DAOUWQ010000451.1 GCA_030667035.1 Candidatus Heimdallarchaeota archaeon
ACAACAACGATTGGAAGAAAAACAAAGAAGAATTCGAAAGAGATGGCGTTAATTATGTGTCAACTAATGTTTATATTCAACAGATAGCTATTATTGTATATTTTTGAATTTATATGAATAATTTTGTTAAAATACAAAATATAAGATTAGCAATAATTTTAAGAGAGTTCCAAAGAATAGATTATACTTAGGTGAATACACATGAGAGAAGAATTAATTGCATTACTCAAAGAATTGGAAGAAAAAGATCTGGAAGAACGAGCTAAAGGACTTCCGACAAGTGTTCGAATGAGAAGTATCACTCCTGATGTAGGGTTATTTTTGAATATCATGGCTAAAACTTCAAAAGCAGTTAATTTGCTAGAAATAGGAACATCCACTGGATATTCTACAATATGGCTTGCTCTTGCTGCAAAAGAAAATAATGGAAAAATAACTACTTTGGAAAATGATTCTAGAAAAGTAAAAATGGCAACAGAACATATTAGGAGAGCTAACTTGGAAGATATTGTCACAATTATTGAAGGTGATGCGAAAGCAACGATAAAAAGTTTTGATCAAGAATTTGATTTTGTTTTTATTGACGCAGAAAAAGAAGATTATATAGAATATTTTGATCTTGTATTCCCTAAGCTAAAAGTGGGTGGTATTATAATCGCTGATAATGTTGTTTCCCATTCAGACTCATTGAAAGTATACGTAGATTATGTGAGAGCAAACCAAAATACTCAAAGTGTACTAATTCCCGTAGGGCGAGGGGAAGAATTAACATTAAAAATACGATGAAAAATAAGAGTTGCAGTCTAAATATTACGAGGAAACCAAAATTTTATTATTCCTATCATTGAAAAAACGTACTAGTTATATGAAATTAGATAGGAGAAAATATTCTTGCAGCGAAAAAAGGTACTTTTAATGAGTGGCATTATTACAGTTGTACTACTAATGATTCAAATTGGCTTAGTTGCTGGTATTACTTTAATGATTGACCCCCAAAATGATGTTCAATACTATGAAGATGCTGTGTACAAAAGAAAAGGAAACTATCACGAAGAAATTGATATTGTCGGTATCACTTTTGTTGGTTTGAAAGTTAATCTTTTCTTAGGTGATACACCAATTATAGATGATGGAAATCATTTCTATCAAGTGGAAATATATTGGAATACTGGTACGTATACCAATAGTACGGTTATAAAAGTTGGTGGTGTTTTAGGACAAGCTTACGAAGACACTATTACTACTAGATTGGTTAATGCATCTGGCCACAGTATAGAATCCTATCCACTTTCTTACCCATTAGTTTCTGAGAATGAAACAGTTGTGAAATCTAATAGATTAACCTGGGAATTATACATTAACGATATCACCAATGTTGCAAGCCCAGCAAAAGTGAATGCTACTTCCCATTTCAAATCAGTTACTGGGGACGGTACATTTGAATTCAAAGATGAAGCTTCTAGTGATGCCGCACCTCCGATATTCAGTACTGCAAACCTTTTACCACTAGCTGGTACACTCTTAGTGTGTGGATTTGCTGGTTATACCTTAGGATCAATAACCGTTTATTATTTAACAACAAATATCAAAGCAAAAGAAAAGAATGCTCTATTTATGGGTGCTACAACATTTTTACTTGCAGTTGTAGTCAATTGGTTATTCTGGGTAACTCCTTGGCAGATACTTTGGAATGCAATTATTTATCTACTAGCTACCGTTTTTGGTTTCTTTTGGGCCAATAGAGGAATAATGAATATTAAATTCGAATCACCACTACCTGATGGGTTGCCAATTGAATCTGATGAAAAGAAGACTGCAGTAGTTATTCTTGCAAAAGGTGAATCTGAAGAATACACTCCATTACCAATGATCAGAAAATTCAAAGCAAAAGCAGAAACAGGTGTACCTCAAAAGAGCAAACTAATGCAACCATTTGAGTTCTTTAAGGTTAAAAGAAAATACAACAAAATTAGTGGTATACTAGATGAACTATCTGCAGAAGAGATACGAGGAAACGTTGGTAAAAATCCTTACAGGAAAATTATGAAGAAAGTTGTCAATAAAATCGAAGGATCATTCTTAGATAAGGATGAATATCAAGAAGCATACGTGAATGATTGGCCTACAATAAATCAAGCATTGTTGCGTGCAATATCAATAGGCGCAAAAGATATCACAATTCTTAATCTATTTATGGCAGATAGCTTCGAATATCAGCTTGCAATTGATGAAATGAAAAGAATTGATTTCTCACAAATAGGTGTAACAATTAAGCAAACAGCTTTTCTTGCTGAGTCAAAAGATATTCAATCATACATTGCTAAGAAAGTTACAGATGCAGTTCCTCAAAATTCGAATAAAAATAAAGTAGGAGTTATTCTAATTGCTGATGGACAACCAACACAATTGGATGAAACGTATCCTGTAACTGAAGTGGAAAACAAGTTTGTTTCTGAAATTAAAGGAAAATTGCGAAAAGAAGGCTTCAATGAAAGATTAATACTAAATGCTTGGATCGAAGAACGAGACCCAACAATCATTGATGCATTCAACGACCTCAAAGAATCAAAATGCATAACCATTGTTACAGTTTCAACAACTACTCCTGTCGATTGTTTAGATTCATTGGTAGAAGTA
>DAOUWQ010000466.1 GCA_030667035.1 Candidatus Heimdallarchaeota archaeon
AGAACGAATATAACTGGCTCTATCGGGAACAATAAATGATTTGTTTGATAGTTTCTCTAGAGCCAAAGAAATTACTGTTTGGTAATGAAAAGGATGAACAATCGAAGAAGATTTGATTAATTGAAGCATTTTTTCCCAAGAATTTTTTTGAAATAAAGATTCATAATTATAACAAGAACATAATTTTCCATCCATCTTTGTAGCTTCTACTTTAGTTGATGATAACTTCATCTGAATGCTCACAGAATCAGTAGTAAACATATTTCGCAGTATTATGTGCTTATCGTAAGTTGAAGAAACATCCCCGTTCGTGTCAGATTTAATCATATTTATCTTCTCCATAAACAATAGATTACAGCTATTAATTGTGAGATACATTTTTGAATATTTGTGTTTTACAGATGAAAAGAATACTGAATCTTGTTGGATTTAGATACTAAAATCATAATAAATCAAACAATATTTTAATACGAAAAAAAATAGTATCATTATTGAAGAATTTGAAGTGGTTTAAATGAATAAAAAAAAGACAAATGATGTTTTAATTATAGGTGCAGGTGCTATCGGGGGAATAACGGCAGCAATACTTCATAAAAAAGGAATAGATGTTACGGTAGTAACTAGAAAAGGAACACAGTTCGATTCAATTAAAAAAGATGGATTAAAGATTGAAGGGTTTGAAGAACCATTTCATTTTCCAATTTATTCAAATTTCAAAGAATTAGAAGGCACATTTAAGCATGTGCTAGTTGTGGTAAAAAACCCAAGTACAGAAGAAGTGACTAAACAATTAAAGAAAGTCATCAATAAGGATAGTTTAGTATATAGTTTGCAGAATGGATTTGGCAATACAGATATCATGGCAAAGCATATTCCTCGTAATCAAATAGTTGCGGGAGTTATTGGGTGGGGTGCAACCTATTTAGGGAATGGAGAATTAAGAATTACATCCAAAACAGGTGATTTTGTTTTAGGGTTTGAAGATGGTAAGAATTCTAATGATCCAAGATTAATAGAAATGAGAGAAATGCTCACCCTCTGGAGACCAACAATTCTAACCTCAAATATCATTGGTTATAGATGGGGAAAACTAATTGTTAACTGTGTTCTTGCACCAATTGGTGGATTGCTTGGTTTAACGTTAGGTTATATGATGAAACACAAAGAAATCGGCCCAATCCTAGGAGATATGAAAAATGAGGGAGTTCAAGTTGCAGATGCACATAAAATTCAATTAGAGAAAGTTGATGGATTGAATATTCGAAACTTTTTCTATAAGCCAAAAGCTTCTGATGGATTTCTTACAAGATTGTCTAGAAATATTATTAGCTCTGTCATTCTAAATGTTGGAGCGAGAAGACATGGTAGCATTTATCCATCGCTACTAACAGATTTAAAAAGAGGGAAAAAGACTGAAATCGAATTCCTTAATGGATATATTGAAAAAAAGGGTAAAGAAGTTAACCTAGAAACGCCCATCAGTTCCTTCTTAGTAAAAGCAATAACGGAAATTGAGAAAGGAAAAAGAAAGATTGGACTAGAAAATCTACCCGAATTAATGGAAATAGCTAAGATTTCACGGGAAAAGATAAAAGAGCAAGAAAGTAAATTATAACTAGTTTATCAGGGAAAAAATAAACAATTGCCTCTTTTATAATAATAAAGCAGGAGGATATCAGGTCACTTGTTACCAAATAATGGTGAAGAAGAACCTATGTTATATGACATAGCAATTGAGTTCTTCAAAAAAATGAACTTTCAAGTTCGGGAAGATGTAACTTTAATTGGTACAAGTGGTAAAAAGCATCATTTCCATCTTGTAGTGAAATTAAATTCTGATGCAGACATAAAACAAATTTTAGTTCTAGTTGTAAATTGGAATAGAGCCGTTGGAGTGGATAGACTAATACGATTTGAGCGTATGTTAAACGATTTGCAAAAACGCAAAGGAATGATAATTTCAAATAGCTTTAGTGGTTCTGCAATAAAATTCGCAAAAAGAACAGGAATGATCCTCTATACTAAAGAACATCTTCAGATTTCTAATGATTAATTTTAAATGATTCATTCAAAAGAATGATTCCAATGTAGATTGTCCTTTGTTAAGAGGAACAGCATTTAAACCGTCTTTTTGTAATTCTCTTGCTAATTCAGTAGCTTTTCCAAATACGGTAAAGATTTTTTCTGGTGAGCTTTGCTTGATTATTTTTAGTAAGCTACTATAATCTGAATGATCACTCATAACATAAGCCGCATCTGTGCCCATTCGATATTTATATTGCTCTTGATTTTTTGCCCACCCAGAAAAACCGATGATTTTCAAATTGTGTTTTCGTTTTAAATAAGCTAAAGTCTTGTCTCTCACACTAGTATGGTTATGAAATAGAATCCATGGTTTATTTGATTCCAAACTAATATCCAATTTATCATTCGCTAATAGTTTTGTAGAATGTAAATCTAGACCTAATTCCTTATGTGTCTGTTCCATTTGCCAGATGGCATTAGTAGAATATCTTTCTTCACACAAATCACCAAAACTATAATTCAATAAT
>DAOUWQ010000054.1 GCA_030667035.1 Candidatus Heimdallarchaeota archaeon
ATTTCAAATTTAGCATGTTATTCAATGAGATCTATAATACTTCACTCAAAAATTTGACTGAAATACCATATACACACTTTGAAATGGTAACAAAAGAGGAGAATCAACTTCATATCGCAATGACCATATCTTCAATTAAAACAACACCATTTCGTTTAGTGCTTATGAGAAATATTGATGAAATTCTAAAAGCACAACAACAAGGAATGAATGAATTCTTTGCCCATCTAAAAAGAAACGTTGCAATTGTAAAATTTAGCTTTCTAGATTATGGTCCTGTTCCTGAACTGGGCATAGAGCTTGAAATTCTCAATAATCCTGAACAAACCTTGAGTATGTTGGGAGTATATTATATGACCAGTATTCAAGAAAACGTGGGACTATTTGGACCATTTCCAGTTGCTAACAATGAGAATCTTTTGTCAATTGTTTACAGATACGAAATTGATGTTAAAGATTCAAATTACGAAATTTCAGATGATAGGTTAGAAGGTAAAGTAAAGAGTCTAGTTGTATTAATTTTTGACAAAAAGTTAGAATCCATGTTTTCTAATCGAAGAGAAATTCGACAATTATTACAAGGAATTGTAATGCAGAAAGAATATCAATCCAGCGATCCTAAGGTAATTGAAAAATTCCTAAGAAAAATTCAATCATCGCTTTTTCAATTAGAGAGGCAAGATGAAAATGATGTTAGGACATTTGAACAAAAAGTCTCAATTATAAATCAATTAACTAGAAATATATCGGATTTCGAATCATTAGATCATATAATTGAAGAAATTGCTAACTTATCAGAGAAAGTTTTAGATTTTAAATATTTCACTGCGTGGCAAATAGATAGATCACGCAACATACTAAAATTAGTCACTCATCGTGGTTATGAGAATCTAGATATTGATTCTATTCCACTAGATACAAAATCAATTACTTGCAGATGTGCTAGAACAGGAGAGAATCAAAATATTGCAGATGTACGTAAAGATCCTAATTATTACATTGGGAGAGATGAGATTAGAGCTGAATTAGCAATCCCAATACACTCAATGGATGGTCGTAATGTAGTTGGTGTGTTGAATATCGAATCAGAGGAACTTGGTGGTTTTACATCTAATGATGAAATGTTACTCGAGTTAATAGCAGATAGAACTGCAGTTTTAATGGAAAAAGAAGAAGTAGAATACCGCTTTTTAGCTATGGCTAATGTATTTGATCGTATCATGAAGATCGAGGATATTAACTTAGATAAAGTCTATCAAGCCATCATTTCTTTTGTTGAAGATACTTATACTTTCAAAAGCTTTTCAATTCTTATGGTGGATCAGAGCGACCAACAAATAAAAACAAAAGCTTCCATGGGATCCGACATTGATAAGGCTAATCTAAGTATCCCCATTAACTCCAAAAAGGGTGCAATTGTCAAATGTGTTCAAAAAAATGAACCCGTTTATGTTAGAAATGTTAAAAAAATGGACTTATATCGAAGAGAATGTGATGACATAAATAGTGTATTAGCTGTACCAATTTCTATAAATGGAAAAGTAATTGGAGTATTAAATCTCAAAAGTACCCAGGTAAATGCTTTCTCAAAAACAGATCAACGACTATTAGAGGCTTTAAGTAAAATCGTTGGTATTTTATTACTGCAAATGAACATGGTAGATCAAATATAAATTTTTAATATTTATTGGGAAATTATTGCAACAAAGAACAAATGGTTAGTCCACTATTTCTAAACAAATAAATAGCTTGTTGTGAACCTTTCCTAGGAGGGCGATGACGGCTTATGAACAACAAGAATATAACAAATCACAATACTGAAGAAAAACCTCTTCAAAACGATGAAAAACTCGACGAAAAAACAATTAAAGAATTTGCAACCAAAAGAACATTTTGGGACAGAATTCCAACTTTTAAGTGGTGGGTTACACCTCTCAATATAGGTTTAATTTGTATTTTCTTACTGGTAATTGATATAGTTACTTTACCGAACACTGCGTTTTTACAAATTGATTGGGCTTGGTGGCCAATTGGAGGATTAATTTTTACTTATGTTGTCAGTTTTATTATCTTCAAGCGACCAGAAATTGCTTGGATTGTAGGTCCAATTTTAATGGTAGGAGCTAGTGGTCTTTTACTTGCACTTGATCTAATCTTTCCACCAAATGATGGTTTTTGGAAATTAGATTGGGCAATAATTCCAATTGCTGCTTTACTAACATTTGGTGTGTTAATACCCATTGTCACCAAATTTGGTCGTAAAAAGGATAAACCAATTGATAAATTCAGAAAGGCTGTAGAAGAAATGAAACAGCAGGAACTGGAACAAGAATCGGATTGAAATAATTGAGATATTTATTTGTGGGTGTTAATTAAATGATTTCAAAGCCATCTTTAGAGAAAACTGATGAAACTAAAGAAAAGAAGAAAAGCCACGACTATCGAGAAATAGCTTCACAAGTGTTATCCCCATACAAAGAGATGTTTTCTTGGTTTAATTCGTTCACTATCAATTTCATAAAAAAAGATGCTAGCTCATCTTTTTCATCATCAACATCTATGCAATCAATATTTGCATTAATAGATAATCTTGCTCCAAGAAAAGTTGAACGCAATGTCCGTGATAAAGCGGGACCATTTTTTAATCAAGGGAATGAAATAGGTGTTTTACTTACTCACGGTTTTAGCTCAACGGCACAAGAAATGCAGGAATTATCTCATCTTCTAAATGAAGAAAATGGTTACACAACCTTTGCGGTACTATTAGCAGGTCACGGAACAAGTCCAGGAGACCTCGCACAAACAGATATGATTGATTGGTACAAATCATTCAAAGAGGGATTTGATCTTCTAAAACAGACTTGTTCAAAAATTATTCTTGTAGGCCATTCAATGGGAGCAACATTATCACTTCTTTTGGCTGCAAATGAACCAGTTGATGCTATCGTTACTATGTGTGCTCCTGTGAAAGTAGAATATTTTATGCAAGATTATTTGTTCTTAATTGCTGATTTACTAAAATATTTTCCTCGAAGAAAAGAGGAAGTTGCTTTGATGGATAAACACAAAATGCTCAATTATCGCGTATCTTCATTAAAAGCAGTTGACAATCTTCTAGAACTTATGGAAATCGCTCGAGATGAAATCCATAAAGTGACAGCACCGATATTAACAATTACTGCAGGTAAGGATAAACGTGTTCCTTTATATAATGCTGAAAAAATTCGCAGTCAAGTGAATAGCAAAATCAAAGAAGATTTTTTTGCTCCAGAAAGTCATCATACTGTTCTCTTTGGACCAGAGAAACAACAAGTAATGAGAGAAATTCAGCGATTTATAAAAACAGTAATCTAATCCCGCCGAATTTCATTTTGTTTTTCTTTTCATTTATTTTTTTCTAGAAGTTTTTCTGAAGATTCACCAACCCAAGCTAATCCTAAGGCACCGGGACCAACATGCACACCTATTGCAGGACCGATTTGCCATATTAAAATTTCAATTCCTTTTTGATTTAGATCCTTCAATGAATTTACTAATTCTTTTGCTTTTGAGATGTTTCGAGAATGGATTACTATTAAAGTTTCTTTTTTTGGTAGCACTTCAAGTAATTTTCTTCCCAATTTTTCCAAGTATTCAAAAGATGCTTTTTCACCTCGAACTTTTGTTGGTGATTCCAGTTTTCCATCTTCAATTACTATTAGAGGTTTAAAGTTGAATATTTCACCGAGAATGTGTTGCAGAGTTGCTATTCTTCCTGAGCGTTTTAGATATTTCAACGTCCCAACAAAAGCGTTTAACTGAATCTTTGGTATAATATCGTTTTTTAGAATTTTCAATATTTTTTCTTTAGACAATCCATCTTTAATCAATCGTGCTACTTTTAGAACAATTAACCCAAAAGCTGAAGTTGTTGTTCTCACATCTACGACAGTAATTCTTTCAGGAGCCAAATTTCTCGCATGAACAACTCCACTACCATAAATTCCACTTAATTCATTTGAAAGATGTAGCATTATTATTTGTTCATTTTTACTTAGTGCAGAATTTATTGCCGTGATGTATCTTCTAGGAGGAGGTACACCTGTGGTACAATGCAAATCTTCAACAACTAATTTTTCAAAAAATTCGTCTGTTGTAATGTCAATGTATTGAGTCCTTGTTTCTTCAGGGAAATACATTGATACTGGTACTATATCAATATCATATTGCTCGATGATTTCTACTGGTAAATCACAAGAAGAATCAGCGATGAGTCCTACTTTATTCATTTTGATCTCCTGTTAAATTGAAAAATGCCAAACCAATGTTATATTAAATTTAGTTTATATGAAGATAAATTTATTGTGTATATTTACCTTTCTTGACAATAATTTTAAGAGTATTCAAGCAAATCCGATTTCGATTAGAAATGACTGTAGTTACAGAAGAACGAAAAAACATTGATGATATTTTTGATTTGTTCACAGAATATATGAAAAATTCACACAAAGTAACAGATGAAAAGAAGATAGAACAAATTTTTACTGACTTGAAAGGAAAAATAAAAGACAAAAAGAGAATAATCTTTGTTACCTGTAAAAAAAACAAACCGATTGGATTTTTAATCGGTAATATTGAAAGAGATATTGTTGAAACTACTGGATTTTATATTCAAGATGGATTCGATTCAGAAAACTGTGGTTTCCAATTGATTACTTCTCTAACAAACACAATATTTGAAAGAGGTTTCAAGCATTATCGACAAACCATTACTTTACCAGCAAATTTCGTACCTTCTCTCAAGGGTTCCTTGAAAGATAATGGTTTTATGGTTTACCCGAGAGTACAAATGTTAATAGATTTACAAAAAGATGAATTTTTACCTACAACACTCCCTGAAAATTATTTCTTTGAACCATTTTCTAAAGAAAGAGTTGATGAAATTTTTCAGTTGATGAAGGAAGCAAATCACAAAGATCATCCAGACACTCATATTTATCCTGAAATGTTAGAACCGGAAAAAAGTAAAGCCGTTTTTAGCAGGATATCAAATGAATTCAATGGTTTAGATATTGATATTAATCCTCAAATAATTTTTGAGAATAAGCTTATTGGTTTAAGTTTCATAATCTCACCTAATTCTGAAATAGCTTTCATTGCAGAAATTTCAGTCTCACCATATCATCAACGCAAAGGATTAGGAAAAGCACTAACGAATAAAGTAATCTCAGAATGTGGTAAGAAGGGTTACAAAAAACTCGGTCTAGCAGTAACTGTGGAAAATACTACTGCTTACAAACTGTATAAGAAATTAGATTTTAAAACAACGACAAATTATCTGTCAATAGTAAAATCAAATCAATAATGAATTGGTTACTGAAATATACACAGGTGAGTGATATAATGCAATCCATAACAATGCACATCGATTCCAAGATCCAGCTGAGTTATTATTATCGAAAATCAAACAATGGGTTAACGTTAATATTTATCCATGGTCTTGGGTGTAATAAAAATGATTATTTGGAAGCATTTAGCAATCACCTATTGAAAGAATATGGTATGCTTGTCGTAGATTTAGTTGGCCATAATGACTCTTCTACTCCTTCTAATTTTACTTATACAATGAATACACAGGCAAGAGTATTGAAAAAACTGATTCAGAAGTTAGAGTTAGCAGATGATTATATACTAATATGCCATTCAATGGGTGGACCGATCGGAGTTCATTTAGCTGAATTACTCGGGAACAAAATAAAGGGAATGATCTATGCAGAAGGAAATATAGACGAAAACGATTGTTTTTTCTCTCTCTCAATAATTGAACAGTATACTATAGCTGAATGGAAAAAGATTGGTTTTGCTACTGTCTTGAATAGTTTAAAAGAGATGGCTGAAGGAGATATCGATCTTCTCTATGCGAAATCCTTTGCTAAAGCAGGACCAATTACTACATACAAGTCATCATTAGATCTTGTGAGTGAATCTAGAAATGGTCGTTTATTAGAACGACTTGCAGATTTAGATATACCAATATTAGCGATATTTGGTGAAGATAATAAGGGGAAATTTAGTTCAGAATTGAAATTAAAAAAGAAATTTCCAATAAGCTATATACCAAATGCGGGGCATGGAATGATGCATCAAAATCCCGTTATTTTTTATGAAGTGATTTTAGGATTTCTTAATAAATTCAAGTAATCTTTACTCGTACAAATAATCTCCTTGAGATGTAAGCGATTAAAGAAAAAATACCTATGGGGATTTCCCATATCATTTTTCATTTTTTATCATCTATAGAAGATATCCCATATCCATCTTCTATTAAATCACCCAATCTGGTTAGGAATCTTGCAGCCGGAGCACCATCTACTACATCATGATTAAACATCACTGTCATGTAAAGATATTCTCGGATTTCGATCTTCTTGTTTACTACTCCGGGTCTTTCTTCTATTCCTCCTAAAGCTATACTTAATGTCTGCGGGCTACTTGTAATTGCGTATCCACCTCTACCTTTGAACATCGTTCCCAAAGTAGTTACACTAACAGTACCAAAATTTTTCTGAATAAAGAAAGGGTCATGTTTTAATTTCCACCAGATAATTCTTCTGATGAATTTTGGCAGAGAGATCAGCAGGTTTTGTCCTTTGCGAGATTTTTTTTGTTTTTTGGGTTCTGTTTCCTTTTTTGCTGAACCTTTTGCACCCTGAGCTCTTCTGATTTCATCATGTATCTCTCTTAAGCCTTTCTCGTTGGCTTTTCGAATAATATACATTATCGCTGTTTTTTGACCATCTAGTTCTCTTTCAATATTCATTCGAATATTGATATCATCAAAAATAATCACTTTTCGTTTACCCTTACGTATCCCATGAAGCTGTTTATTTTCGTTTACTGCTTTACTAAGACAATTTATAATAAACGATGTAAAGGATATTGTTTCCTTAGTCTTTTCCTTATGTTTCCGAATGAGCTCTCTAGCCTTGGTTACATCATAAATAGGTAATCCGATAACATGATTCATCTTTTTCCCAGCTTCTACTGATTCTATGACTATCTCACGAAATCGGGTAAAAGGTTCTACAGTATATGAGTCTGTTTTTGCCATTTTTATTAACCTTCTTTTTAGTTGTCCATTTCAAATAATATTGAGTAGCTATATTTATTTCTGATTCATAGTATTTGTTATTTTCTTAAATTTGGCTTGTTTCTGAGCAATATAATTCTTAAATTTAAAAATAAAATGGTTGACTATAATCTTTTAAATTCCAATTGTGTTTCTGTCGCAATTTGAGATATGTATATATATGTAATTAGTTAATAATGTTATTTGGGGAATTTTCATGGTAACAAGTTATAATTTTGATAACGATAATATGAAATTCGTGAAAAGGATTCGACAGACAAAGTTAAGCTTACAGTTGTTAATGGTAACCACATGTATACAACTAATTTCAACAGTGTTAGCGTTTTTTTTATTAGGAGGAAATGATGGAGTGGGAATAGCTATTTGGTGTATTGAATTATTCTGTTTATTCATCAATATTCCTGCATTATTTATGTTAGTTTTTGGTCTTGATGAACTTCGAGATAAAATTGATAATACAAAGGAGTCTCCTTTAAGACTTGCCCTTTTTTTCTTAAGCGTCTATACTGGATATTATATACTTGCCACTATTATTACGCTATTTATTGTAGTTGCTAATGATTTTTA
>DAOUWQ010000433.1 GCA_030667035.1 Candidatus Heimdallarchaeota archaeon
ATAAACACATTCCTTGGATTCATAATACCAAACAAACAGATTTTGTTATTGCTATTGATGATCAAGACTGTATGAACCTTTTGAGACTCTTCAATGAACCTATTGGCAAACAGTATTTGTTACGTGAAGGAGTTCCTGAATACATGGTCAATAGCCTACATCTTCTAGGCATCTCGAGTATTGCTAATCTACTAATGTCTATTAAATTTGCCAAATATTATGAGCTTACTCGTCAGGATATTGTGCTGACTGTTTTTACCGATTCGACTGAATTATATTATTCTCGTCTTAAGGAATTGAATACTCGTTATGGTGAATATTCTGAAATGCGCGCAGCAATAGATTTTCATCGTTCACTTCAAAGTATAAGAACAGACAGTATGCAAGAGCTTCGCTACACAGATAAACAGCGTTTGCATCATTTGAAATATTTTACTTGGGTGGAACAACAAGGAAAATCCGTTGATGAATTAAATCAACAATGGTTTGATGAGGGGAATTATTGGAATAATATTCATAAGCAAACTTCCAAAATCGATCAATTAATTATTGAATTCAACAAGAAAGTGAATTTGCTTAAGTAGAGACGCAAAAACAAATATAAATATCCCATTTCTTTTCACTCAACTTGAGCATTAAGAAGATAAAAGTATTCGAAAGAATTTTATCTTCTATTATTTGCTAAAAGAATGAGAGTAATAGACGATGATTAGAGACGCTCAAGATTATGGCTCATTAAATGTACATATGCGATCCCAACGTACTGAATTATTCACTGCTGGAACGTACAATTTACT
Source organism: Candidatus Heimdallarchaeota archaeon (assembly GCA_030667035.1). Taxonomy (GTDB): domain Archaea; phylum Asgardarchaeota; class Heimdallarchaeia; order JABLTI01; family JABLTI01; genus JABLTI01. The sequence goes on from DAOUWQ010000433.1 coordinate 798, forward strand.
TGCTAGCGCCACTGATTATGATAATCTACGGCAAATGTTAGCTAACACTAGATACAATGACATTATCGGTTCAGAGATGGTTAAGAAATATCCTAATCTACTTGAGGTTGATCTTCGTTTAACACAACATTTTGTAGATCAATATAGTATTTACAAAAAATATATCCCTGAACGCGCAAAATCGTTTATTGATTCATTTAGTAAAAGATATTTTATGAATAATATCAAAGTAATCATATCTGCCCTTCATGGTGCTGACCAATATGAAGATGCTTATGGCATGCTTCTAAATTTGTCTCCCGCAGAAAATGAAGAAACAGAACTTTTATTCAAATCACAAAATATTGAGGATTTGATTTCTAAAATTCAAAATGACGAACTTCGAGAAGCTCTTGAGAGTGCAGTTGGAGAATATCGTTTTTTGGATTTAGTGTATCCATTGATCATTGCTGTTGACCAATACTACTATGGACAGTTAAGTAAAGAACTGTCAAAATTAACCGGAGAGGATCGAACTAAAACAAAGTTGTATTTTGGAGCTCGTATTGGGATTCAAAATATAGAGATTATTCTCCGTTCAAAAGCTTTTAACATTGCACCCGGTATGATTAAAAAATGGTTGATTGCTACAAAGTTCTGCCCTTTACGAACTGAGCTTCATGATAAATTAATTGCTGCTCCTGATCTTAAATCCGCTTTCACGCTCTTAAGAGATGAATCAGCGTTTAGAGATCTTGCACTAAGATTATTAGAAAACCTTGAGCAAGAAAAACCTCCTCTTGAAAACTATGATAGATTTGCTGATCAAATAATTATTCACAAAGCAAACTCAATCTTTCGTGGAGCAAGCTTTAATGTATCTGTTTTTCCTTCTTTCTTTTTCTTAAAGGAAATGGAAATACGCAACTTACGAGTGATTATCTTAGGAAAAATTCATAAAAGGTCTGTAAATGAGATTCTTGATAAAATAGTTTTAGTTTAAGACTATTAGCAAATATTAAAAAGCTTATAAAAATCAACTAGACTCTAGAAATAAAAAAATATCTTACCTTGGAGGTAACCAATATTCGTCAATCATTAGCTAAAAAGATCTTCTTCATGATGCAAGTAATTGTAATTGCCTTAGGACTTTTAACAGTAGTAAAAATTGCTTTTGCTTTCACAGGTGAATCCGGAATTGCAATTGTGACTAAAGGTATTCCTGGTTTTGATCCGATCTCAATTCTCGCAGCAGAGGATCAAGCGGGTTTAATTGCCATTGGTGCAGGTTTAGCAATTGGTATCGCAGGTGCCGGTGCAGGCATTGGTTTAGGAACCGCTGCCGCTTCAGCAGCCGCTGCAATTACTGAAAAGCCAGAATCATTTGGTAAATTATTAGTGCTTCTTGCTTTAATCGAAGCTATCGCTATTTACGGTTTCGTTATTGCGTTCGTATTAGCTGGCAACATTGCCTAAGCTTGGAATAATACTACACTAAATAAAACAGTATACTATCTTCTCTTCGCAGAGAAATAGTAGACGGCATCTATGCCGTCACTGATTATTTTTCTTATTTTTCTTAACTTTTCATTTAATAATAGTTATTTTCTCCTATTGACCAACAATTTTTTTAAGAGGTTAAACAAATATCCATTGATGTTTGATTCATTTGCGGTTTGTAATCAAGCTATCAGCAATGAACTATTAAATGATATACCATCTTAGGATGAATTCAAATGACAGACAATAATGAACAATTTGATTTCGCAGCATGGACAAAACTACTACCTCCCTCTGAGATTAGGGCTTTATTAAAATATAAAGTCAAATATAATTTCGGTGGTGGATTACCAGGTGCCTTACCAATAGACACTTTGGGTAATATATTAATAGAAATTGGCAAAGAAAATATTCAAGATAACAAAGATGGAAATGTAGGCAAAGCTATTTCTCTTTGGAATTATGGTCCCACTGGTGGACAAGAATTTTGCTTACGAATTTTAGCTGAGAGAATGAAA
>DAOUWQ010000130.1 GCA_030667035.1 Candidatus Heimdallarchaeota archaeon
TAGCATTAGATGTTGGATCGTTATCAACAGCAATTAAAATCGTTGAGCAATTACCAAAATCTGACAGAATGATTATAGAAATCGGTACACCATACATCAAAAAATATGGTATCGAAGAAACTGTTGGCAAAATGCGAGAATTAAAACCAGGTGGCTATATCATTGCTGATATGAAAACACTTGATGTTGGTAGAGCAGAAGTAAATGCAGCAGCTGACGCAACTGCAAATGCCTGTGTTGTCTCAGGAATTGCTCCAACAGACACAGTAAAGGAATTCATTCGTGCTTGTAACAAAAGAGGCATTCATGCCTGGGTTGATTCCTTAAACACCAATCAAACTGAATTTATTGCTATGCTTACCGCGCTTCCTGAAAAACCAAAAGTAGTCATTCTACACAGAGGTATTGATCAAGAAATTGCTCAAAAAGAAGGAACAACAAAGAAAGAAGGAACTTCTGCATCACGCTCAGTTTGGGGTGATATCAAAAAGATCAAGAAAATCACTGGTGGCTTAGTAGCAGTAGCAGGTGGATTGAAACCCGGTAAACCACTAGCAGAAGCACTTCGTGCTGGAGCAGATATAATCATAGTCGGAAGATACATTTACCGCTCAAGTGATCCTAACAGAGCAGCAATGCGATTCCTTGATGATATGGAAATCGAACCTGACACTATGAGACTCTTCGATAAACTTGATTATTAAAAGGAAGATTTTTCTCTTCCTTCATTTTATCTTTTTAGAAAATCAAATTACTTTTCATCCTCAATTTTAATTTCCAAATTTTCTAAATCTTCATTTATGCTATATTTACAAATTAGTGAACTTATACTTTTTCTAAATTGGAAAAATCTTATTGTTCCAATAACTAGTACAACAATACCGATTGAAAATAGAATCCAACCAAAGACAACCAAAGCAGGTGTTGTTTCAATCACTTTAATTAAACCAAATCCAACAGCAGAAATAGCTAAAGCTGATCGGACATATGCTAGGAAAGTTCTTTCATTTGCTAAAGAAGTTCTATCTACTGCGAGATGATCACTCATTTTTAAATCATCTGTATTTACATTAAAAACTGATATTGGCTCCTTTTTCAATCTGTTAGATTTCTTCATTTCAGTCAACCTATTATGTTTATTATGACATGAACATTAAAAATTGTTACTTTCTATTTGATGTTCAAAAAGAGTTTCTGTGTTCAAGTGTTAACTTCGCAGGAATTTCATTCATCGGAAGCAGAGGTAAGTTGATTTTTAACTAGTTCATGTTAATTTATCGGTTAAAAAAGATTGTTTGAGAATCAAAGTTTCTTCTTTGCTGTTATTAAAACCTATTTTAAACATAATGCCTATAATTTAATTGGCGAAGAAAAAGCCTCCGAAAAAGACTAACAATATCTTTAGGATTGAGATAGATATTGGTTAGGATTTCCGAAGGATAAAGACCACGATAGAATATTACAAAACCCTCAATCTATTGGGATTGTAAAACGCTTGAAATGGTCCATTTTTTGCCATTTTTTATGTACTTTTTTAAGATGAATTTTTTCTTCAAAATAGAAAAGGACTTCAAGCTAATTTTCTGAGTAACTCTTTAGATGTTAGAGTATTCAATATATTCTTCTTTTCACACCAGGCTCTTCGAGCGATATTTAATCCATAACCCATATTTTTTAGTTGGTGATGGTGATGACTGTCGGTTCCAATAAAGAATTCGATTTTATTTTTGAAATCAAATACAACGTTATCATCTACGTCCAATCGATTAGGATAAGCATTTATTTCTAGAAATGTCTTCGTTTCAATACACTTCTCAATTATTTTTGAGAAATTTATTGAATAACCACCTCTTTTATCTAGTTGTCTTCCAGTAGGATGACCAATGCCATTTACAAATTCATTATCCATTGCAGTAATAATTCTTGAAGTCATTTCTTCTTCTGGCATATCAAAAATCGAATGAACGGATGCAATAACAAAATCCAAATCTTTCAATGATTTATTTGAAATACTAAGTGAACCATCCTTAAGGATATCACATTCAACACCTTGCAAAATTTCTACTGGAGAATTTTGGGCTATTTGTTCAATTGCTTTTCTTTGTTTCGTTAGTTTTTCTGCGTTCATTGGTTTATAGATCGGGTTTTTACCGAAGTGATCTGTGATTATTATATATTCATAATTCCTTTCATCTGCAGCGTTTACCATTTCATCAATAACAGATTTCCCATCAGACCAATGTGTATGAACATGAAAATCACCTTTAATATCTTCTAGGTTGATTAAATCAGGCAAAGAATTCTTCTGGGCCAGTTCAATTTCACCTCGATCTTCTCTTAAGTCAGGTGGAATGTAACTCATGCCCATTGCCTTGTAAACTTCCTCTTCTGTTTTACTTGCAATGAGTTTTTCTCCTTTCTCATCAAACAAACCGTACTCATTCAGAAGCATATTATTTCTATCAGCAATTGTTCGTAGTTTTACGGTGTGATTCCGTGAGCCTGTAGAATGAATTAAACCGGAACCATTGGATTGCTCTTCCAAAACTCGGAGATCAACGTTTATTCCACTAGTTAGTTTAATAGTCGTTTTAAGTGGACCCTTTACTACAATGTCTTCTACGTCATCCATTTGGGAGAAGATATCCATAATTTGCTCAAAATCTTCTTCTTTACCAATAGCATGTAAATCAATATCTCGTATTGTTGATTTTCTTCTTCTAATTGAACCACCAATTTCCACATATTGAATAAGATCTACTTCTTCAAGGAATTTCTTCAAACTTAATGCTATTGGAATGATTTTGAAAAGTGGTCTTCGTTCCGATTTTACGAACGTTAATGCCCTAGCGATTTTTGCTATTTTATTTTCAGTGAAACCTGAGAGTTCAGCCAATAACCCATTTTCAATTGCTTCTTCAAGACCAATAATAGATTTAATTCCTAATTCTTTGTACAACCTCCCAGCGGTTTTTCCACCAATACCCTCAACTCGCATTAGGCTTGTAACTTCAACAGGTATTTGTTGAGTTAATTTATCTAGATAGGTGGTTCTCCCAAGTACAACTATCTCTTTGATTTTGTCACCGATAGCATCTCCGATACCAGGCAAGGCCTTTACTCGGTCTTCTTGAACAATTATCTCAATATCCTCTGCAGTTTGTTGCAATGAATCAACTGCTTTTCTATAAGCCCTTATTTTATAGACACTTTCACCCATAATTTCCAAAAGGTCAGCAATTTGAGTTAGCTGTTCTATTACCAGTTCATTTTTCATAATACAAAACACGGCTCCACTTTTCGAGAAAAACAAGTTCTCGTAAAACATTAATATTAAAATGTTATAAAGATAGTGTATCTAAAAACAAAAATAAATTTCCGAAAATAAATCGTTGTGGTTAAAAATTATAAAAAGAAAAGAAATTTTTCATTATTTTTTCGCGAAAGATTTCCAACCACCAACAACCTTAACTAATCTTTGGATTTCGTTAATTTCTCCATCAATATCAATCAAAACTTTCTGCCAACTACCATACTTTTTCACTTTAATTTTATCTGTGCTCGGTGGTAAGCCTAATACGTAAATAATTGCCTCGTCATGATTGTTAAAATGCTTTACTTCTTCTTTGTAAGTTATTGAATATCTATCAACAGCTTTCATTGTAATCACTTCTATACTATTAATAGTGGAAGGTTATATTGTCCTTTACCTAAATGAAGATTGCTATTTAATTTAAGAGTGCTTCGCTAATACTCAAAAACACATAAAAATAAAGATATTATTGATTAAATAACAATTAAAACGACAGAATCAAGATAATTAAAATGAAAAAAACAAATTGATTAATATGAGCGCAGAAGAAGAACCAGGTGTAAGAATAGAGGAAAGCCTCGTACAAGAAGAGGTTATCAGTCCATATTTATCAGAGGATGTTGAACTTAAGAAGAAAACTCCCTTTCATGCAATGTGGATGATCTTCAAAATACGTGCTTGGAGAACTCTGGGACATCACCCTGCTTGCAGCAGATACGAAAACCATTATTTTAAAATCGGTTCATTTATTTTCTGTATAGGCTGCGCAAGCATCTATTCTGCGATTTTATTGTACCTTATTTTATTCTTTGCTGTTCCTTCAGTTTTCAGATACAATATCTACGTGATAAGCATCATACCATTTGCAGGATTTGCTTTGGCAATAAGTCATATCTTCCTTAAACCCAAGAATAAATGGTTAAAATCAATCTTTCGTTTTTCAGCGGGATTTGGGATAGGAGCATTTGGAGCGATTATTATTGCAGTTTTCAAGTACTATTGGTGGTTAAGCATTATACTTTCTGTGCTAGTGCTTACAGGCAATCAATTGTATGGTATGAGCAGGGGACGAGATGCAAATAGAAAAGAATGTATCGATTGCCCATTAGCTCACAGTGACCCACCTTGTGAACCAATACGAAATACCAACATACGAATTCGAAAAGTGCATGAAATTATTGATGATGAATTACAAATGATACAAAAATCAGATCTCGAAAAGAACAATAAAAAAGTCTAAGTTGACCTATTTATTGTTTTTACCGTATTTAAGCAAAATCATTATTAATTGTTAAACAATGATGACTAGTATAGTTTATCATTTAAATCAAAACTGAAAATATAATAATTTATAGGTTTGAATTAAAATGTCTGAAGAAGATCCATTTGACACTCCTTTTGATGATTCTGAGGAAAAAATAAAGGAGCCCTCAGAAGAACAATTCTCTCCTCCGCCAACCGAACAATATGGTTTTGGTGGAGATTCTGAAATTATTGAGAGCGAAGATTTAACAAAGAAGAAGAAACGTAAGAAAAGATGGTTAATAGTTATTTTTGCTATTGTTTTACCTGTACTTCTCATTATTGGAGGTATTGTTGTTCTAATATTAGCAATTTTAGGTTTAATGGAAAGTTGTTGTACCGCATGTGGTGAGTCTTGTTGTAGCTCATGTGGTGCGAGCTGTTCTGAAAGCTGTAATCAAAGTTGTGGCAGTGCATGTGATGGTTGTTGTGAAAATTCATGTGATAGTGCCTGTGATAGTTGCACTTGCGATTGTGGCAGTTGTAGTAGTACAATCACACTAAAAGAGACAATTGATACACAGATGAAACTTATACAATGGTTTTTCGAATATATCTTCGGGATTTTTAAATTTTAAAATCCCTTTCAAATTTGTTTGCCATTGTTAGTAAAACTTTTTTAATTATTAGCAACTTCAATTATTCTAGTTATTTTTGGGGTTATATAATGACCGAGGAATTAAATTCAGAATTAGATCCAGAATTAAAGAAGAAGAGAAAGAAGAAGATTCTCATAATAGTTTTTGCAATTATTTTACCTATAGTAATTGTTGTTACACTTGTTGTTTTGGGCGTGCTTGCAATTACTGGAGCAATTCAAGGATGTTGTACTAGTTGTGGCACTTCTTGTGGAGAATCTTGCAGTGAGTCTTGTAGCGATTCGTGTTCTTCGAGTTGCAATAATTCAA
>DAOUWQ010000041.1 GCA_030667035.1 Candidatus Heimdallarchaeota archaeon
GCAACAACAGCTGCTGCAATCAGTTTAGGGTGACTTTCAAAACCAAGTTCCTCAAGTAAGCGATCAAAATGATTGGGATAATTGGAACCATATTTCTTTACAATTTCCAATAAATGATTAAAAGCATCTTGTCTTTTGATCTCTAATCCTGCTTCTCGCAAAGCTCTAATAGCATTCATTCTTGCAGTTTGAGACATCAAAGTACTATTGAATAGAGTATCATCAATATCAAATAAAATCGCATCGAATTTTCTGAGTTCAGACAAACAGTAGCACCTTTAGTTATTATACTTAAATTGATACTTAATAATTGCACTGAAGTAAGAAAGTAAAAAGAAGACAATTACTTTTTGGCAGCATCTTCTTCATCTGGGTGTCTAAAAAGTTCACCTTTAATGTATTTTCTAGCTCGTTCCTCGTATTTTTCTTGACAAATTGGGCTATCAAAGTACCGTTTTCTGCCAAGAATTGCTTTTGAAAAAACTTCTCCAGAAAACTCTCGATGGCAATAATCGCATCGTATAACTAAATTTATGGGTGAACTTGGAAGCTCTATAGTTTTGCACAAAAACGTCTCGAGATTAATTGATGAAACAAGTTCAATAACTGATTCTCCGGGCAATGAATTGATATGTTTGATAAAATCCAATTTGTCCTTATCATGCATATTATGAGTAACAACAATTAGATTGTAATGACCTGAGGTTATTGTCATATTAGCAATAAATGGGCTTTCATATAATTTCTTAGCAACTTCATCTAAATGACTTGGCTTGATTTTTAAAAGAAAGGTCATCGAGGTTCCTTTCATAATCATATTTTCATCAAGAATAATAGTGAATTTTTCAATTAACCCTGTATCGATGTACTTTTGTATGCGCGTTTTAATAGATGGAATTGTTAAATTTGTCTCTCTTGCAAGGGCTGCATAGCTTGTCCTCGAATTATCTATTAATGTAGTTAATATACGTAAGTCTGTTTTATCCAATTTGTGCATAAAGTTGCCCTCTTGAAAATAGTATTACTTCAGTTTTTTATTAACTCTTTGGTTAGAACTCCTCATGATTATTAATACTTTATTTAAAACAGTTTAAATATTACTAATTTTCATCAAAACTATTATAATTAATTCTATTAAAAGGAAGGTTAATTGATTTGATAAATCTGAGATGACATTAAATGAAAAAACTTGACCTTCGCAGTGATACAGTTACTTTACCTACTGAAGAAATGTATGAGGCAATAAGAACTGCTAATCTTGGTGACGATGTCTATGGAGAAGATCCAACGGTTACAGAGTTACAAGAAAAAGCGGCAAAAATTTTGGGAAAGGAAGCCGCCCTCTTTGTAAGCTCAGGCACAATGGGAAATATTTGTGGTGTTGTTGGGCAAACTAAGCGTGGAGATGAAATAATTCTCGAACAAAACTCACATATATATCAATTTGAGCAAGGCTCTTCAGCTGTGATAGGAGGAGTTCATACGAAAACTATTCCGGGAAAAGATGGATATTTGATCACTCCGGAAATGTTGGAAGAAGCAATTAGATCTCCTGATTCTCATCATCCGATTTCTTCTCTTGTATCTTTAGAAAACACTCATAATTTAGCTGGCGGAAAAATTTGGACAATTCAACAAACACAAGATTTAATCAAAACAGCAAAAAAACATAATTTAAAAGTTCATATTGATGGTGCAAGAATTTTCAATGCTGCTGTAGGTTTGGGTGTGCCTGCTCATGAACTAGTTAAAGGAGCCGATAGTGTAATGTTTTGTTTAAGCAAAGGATTAGCATGTCCAATAGGTTCTATTGTTGCGGGAAGTCAAGCTTTTATTGATCAAGCTTTTCGTGTAAGAAAATTATTAGGTGGGGGAATGCGACAAGTAGGTATAATTGCAGCACCAGGAATAGTTGCTTTAGATACTATGATTGATCGATTAGCAGATGACCATGCAAATTCAAAGATTCTAGCAAAAGGTTTGTCAGCAATTGAAGGAATTACTACTCGTGAAACACAAACAAATCTACTATTTGTTGATATCAGTGGTTTGGGAATAACTGGTCAGCAATTCAAAAATGATCTTGCAAAAAATGGTATAATTGTTAGTAGCAGATGGGATACAGTATTTCGTTTTGTAACTCATTATGGTATAGAAAAAGAAGATGTAGAATTTGTTATAGAAACTATTGCAAACTTATACAGTAAGAAATAATCACTAATGACATTGAAAATTTACTCGGAAAAGAATTAAATAGTAATTAACTAACTAAATGTTGGTTCTGATTAAATCAAAGTCAATAATCGTGTGTAATATCATCTATGCGAAAAAATATCGCCCCAAAAATAACATCGTTGGGAATAGTCAATGACAAAAATCTTTGTAACAGGTGCTACAGGTCAAGTAGGTAGTCGAGTTGCGGAATATATTGTGAAAGAAAAACTGTTAGGCGTAACAAGGGCAAATGATGTTATCTGTTTAGTAAGAAATCCCGATAAAGCTGAATTTTTGAACGAGCTTGGTGTAACCATTGTAAAAGGAGATTTACAAGATAGTGATACAATTTCCTCAATAATGAATAATGGTGTAGAGTATGTTTTTCATGTAGCCGCAAATTGTTTACTGAACCAATCGTATATGGAAATGTATATTCCCAATGTCCTTGGAACTAGGATTATATTGGATGCTTTTATCAAATCAAAAGCAAAATGTTTTGTTCATACTAGCTCGATTGCTGTTTATTCTTCTTTTCTGGGACGAAAAAAAGTTTACCATGTTGATGAAAATTATCCTATAGGTTCCTTAAAAGGAGATCCGTATTCAGTTACAAAAAGAATCGCTGAAAATCTTGTTTCTTATTATTCTGAAAGAAATCCTGAGAAATACTTCATAACTACTAGATTAGGACCTATAATTGGTGCTGGAGATAGACAAACTGTTCCTGCCTTAGTTGACATAATGTCATATAGATTCTTGCCAAAACTGATTAATGGTGGTAAAGATTTATTTTCAATTACATCTCCTTATGATGTTGCTCGTGCTCAGGTTTTTCTGGCAACTAGAGCAAAATCTGTTTCAGGGCAAGCATTTAATGTTGCACGGAATCCAACGAATTATCGTCATATGATGGATGTTGTAGCAAGTTATTATCATCGAAAACCACCAAGCTTTTCAATGAAGTATTGGTTTTTCAAATTTACTTTGCCTTTCCTAAAAATGTTAAAAACTATCTTGCCACGAGTGAAATTAATTAGAAATGCAACTTCACCTGTTGCAGTAAATTATATTGGAAAAAGCTACATTTACAGTTCAGATAAAATCAAAGAGATTGGATTCGAATATATTGTTTCACCAAAAGAGGCAATTTATGAATGCTTAGAACATCTAGATCCAGAAAAGAAGCTAGTAAAGGTTGGTAAAGAAAAAAATACTGATCCAAAGGAAGAAAGTTTAGACTAACTAACTGAAATTTTGTGTAGAATATTACAAATGTTTTTCAAAGTGAAAGAGATTTTTGGTTTGTGAATGGTAATGATAAAATGCATATCTTTCGATTTTGATAGAACATTAGCTCATGTTCAACCGCACACTCATCATTTAGTACCTAAGTTGCTAGCTGAAAAGAACATACATGTTTCTATTGAAGAATTTCAACAAAAATGTGCAGAACTTCGTCAGAACATCCCTGTTCATTTACATGATCACTATTTGAGATTTGGTTGTCTCTCAAAGGAATTGAGAGCCAATTTTTTGAAGGAATACAATAAAGCTCGAATAGATCTGCTTGAACTTGATGGAGATCAAAAAGAAATTGAAATATTAAAAGAATGGCTAACAAATCAAATCTATATGCAACAACAAAAAATACTTTATGATGATGTTGTTAGCGTGGTAAAGAAATTGAGTGACCTTGGAATAAAACAATACATTCTTTCCGGAAATCATTCCGATGGTATTGTTCAGTTACTTAAAGAATCAAATATTCTGGATTATTTTGAAGAAATAATTACTGTCGATAAATACAATGCCAAAAAGATCGCTAATTTTAAAATTTTACTTGAGCATTCCCATTTCTCTCCAGATAAAATTCTACATATTGGTGATGATTTGGTAACTGATGGATATGGTCCAAGGGAATATCAAATAAAATCAATCATAATACGTAGAGCTGATCAACTCGTTTTTCTTCCAAAACATGATGAAAATTTCCAATCGATAACAAAATTAGACGAATTAACTAAATTTCTTGGTTAATCATTTAGAGTATATTGTATTATAAAATTAACTTTGCTTTTCTCTTTCAAATTACAATCTATTTATTTTAATAGTTCAAATTTAATTTATATAAATTTTATTTCAATTATAAAACGTTTGCTTAAATATAAATCACTAAAATTCACTTTTCTTTGAATTTAATATTCAGATAGTAAATATTAAATACACTACGTATCATAACAAGTCAAAATTCCTAAAAAAGTAATATCGGGGAATGACAACTATGCTTTCAAAAATCATCTTGAGACAAGATTTACCAAAACTTGTAGATGCATTAGCTAATGATTTTCTTGTCATCGCTCCCACATACGAGAAAAAAGTTCCAACTTTCTCTGAAGTAGAAAGTTCTTCAGAAGTGGAATTTGATATTCTTTTTAATGAAAAATTACCGATGCTTCCACCCAAGAAGATATTCTTTCCTGCGAAGCAAACCGTGTTTAAATACAGCCTAACAAAGGGTGTAACTGATAGTTGTGATGAAGTTTCAGACGCAGCTAATCATAATAAGAATATCGTAATTTTCGGAGTAAGTCCATGTGACGTCTCCGGCGTAGGTGTATTAGAGCGTATATTCAAGGAAAATTATAGTGATGATGTATTCTTACAGTTACGTGATAAGACCGCTATAATCAGTATGAACTGTTTAGATCACTGCTATGAAAATTGCTTCTGTGAAACAATGTCATCAAATGATCCTAAAAGTGGTTTTGATATTATGCTAACCGAAATTTCCAAGTCAAAATTAATTGCAGTGCCTAATTCTGACAAAGGAAAGAAAATATTACGAGATTATCCAGAAATCTTTACCCAAATAAGTGAAAAAGATTCAGAAGCTTATACTGATGCTTTGAATTTAAAGAATAAAAATTTCAAAACTGAATTTCTAGTTGAGGGACTAGCAAGTCATATTGAAGATAACTTTGAATCAAAAATTTGGGAAGAGTTTACTGAAAAATGTTTGTTCTGCGGATCCTGCACATTCGTTTGTCCAACTTGTTATTGTTATACTGTAAAAGAAATAGTATCAGTTGACTTGAAAGATGGAGAAAGACAGAGAGAATGGGATTCATGTTATTTCCCTGAATTTGCTCTTGTAGCAGGTGATCATAATTTCAGAGAAAAGAAAGAACAACGTTTCAGATATCGATACTTGCATAAATTTGTTGATCTTCCTAGAAGATATAACTTAGAAGGTTGTGTTGGATGTGGCCGTTGTGTAACTTATTGCCCAGCTAACATCGATGTAAGAGATGTTCTGAAAAAAATCAGAGGAGTAATGTAAGATGAGAAATGCTGCAATTAAGCAAAATGTTGGTGTTTGCACGCCAAATAATGCTAAAATAATTAAAATTACAGAGCTTACACATAACACTAAACTCTTCGAGATACAACTTGAAGATGAACATAGTAATAAACACTTTGATTATAGTCCTGGTCAATTTGTATTAATCACTATTTTCGGTGTTGGGGAAATTCCTATTGGTCTTACATCTTCACCAGCAAAACGTGGTACATTTGAATTAGGTATCAGAAAAGTTGGTAATGTTACTAATAAAATTCACCAGATGAAAGTTGGTGATATTGTTGGTATACGAGGACCTTTTGGTAAAGGTTTTCCAGTTGAAGAAAACAAACATAAAGATTTATTATATGTTTGTGGTGGAACCGGATACTTCCCAATTAGATCTGCCTTTAAAGACGCATTAGACCGAAGAGACGATTATGGTAAAATAATGTTTCTTTATGGTGATCGTTGCCCAACTGATGTGCTATTTCCAGATGAGAATGATGGTTATATGAGCAAAGATGACATACTCTTCCATCAATCTGTAGATAGAGATGATGATAAATGCTGGGATGGAAATGTTGGTGTTGTAACAACTCTCTTTCCAAACATTGCGAAAGAAGTTGACCCAGAAAATACCGTTGTTTTTGTTGCTGGTCCAGCAATAATGTACAAATATGTTATCATTGAATTAGAGAAACTCGGAATCAAAAATGAGAACATTTACCTTTCACTTGAAAGAAAAATGAAATGTGGTGTAGGAAAATGTTGCCATTGTGGAATAGGCGATAAGTTCGCTTGTTTGGATGGACCTGTTTTCTCTTTAGATCAAATAAGAGGACTTTTGGAGGCACTATAAAATGGCTAGTAAACCACAGATTGGAATTGTTGGCTTCACAGGTTGTGCTGGTTGTCAATTAAGTATTCTAGATTTGGAAAACGAACTCTTAGATTTACTTGCTCTTGTAGATATTATCGATTTTAGAATGGCTATGAGTGGTAATAAGAAAGGACCGTATGACATTCTCTTTGTTGAAGGAAGCATAGTAAATAAACATCAAGAAGAAGAACTCAAAGAACTTCGAGAAAAGGCAAAGGTATTAGTTGCTATTGGTTCTTGCGCTTCTTTTGGTGGACTACAAGCAATTAGGAGTTATCGAGATAACAAGAAAATCAAAATTGCTCAATATGGTAAAGAAAACATTGACAAAGTAGAAGTAATAAAAGTCAAGCCTATAAATAAAGTTGTGAAGGTTGACCATTATCTTTTAGAATGTCCAGTCAACAAATACGAATTCTTAGAATTTGTAAAATATTACCTAGTTGGAGGAACTCCAACATTGCCAAATTATCCTGTTTGCCAGCAATGTAAAGCAAAAGGCAATCGCTGTATCTTTCTCGAAGATGGTATTATGTGTATGGGTCCAGTTATACAAGCCGGATGTGATGCATTATGCCCCAGTTATGGTATGCCTTGTGACGGTTGTAGAGGTTCAACTTTAGAAGCCGCTTATGACCAACAAGTACAACTGATGATAGAGAAAGGCGCATCTGTAGAAGATATCACTCGCTATATTCTGAAATATAATGGAGAAGATAAACAAGTACACGAGTTCCTTATGGAGAAATGGAAGGAACAGGACAAGAAGTTAGAATATCAAGAGGATTAACAAGGTGGATTAAAAATGACATCAAAATCATATCATATAAAACATATTTGTAGAGTAGAAGGTCATGGAAACCTCCTCGTTGAAATGGAAGGAAATGAAGTTAATCACGCTGAAATGCAAATTATAGAAGGAGCTCGTTTCTTCGAAGGTATTGCAGTTGGAAGAAAATACGACGAAGCGATTAACATTATGTCCAGAATATGTGCTATTTGTAGCACTTCCCACCAATTGTCTGCAGTTGGTGCATTAGAACGAAGTGTTGGAATTGAACCAAGCAAACAAGTACATGATTTCCGTGTTCTTTTAGATCACGGTGAAAATCTTCAATCTCATATTCTACATGTTGGAATGCTAGCTTTGCCAGACTTTTTAGGATTTGATGGAGCCATACAAATGGTACCTAAATATCCAAATGAAGTAAAAATGGTTCTATCTATGAAGCGCACCGCAAACGATTTACAAACACTTATTGGTGGTCGAGAAATCCATCCAGTAAATATTAAACCTGGAGGATTTGGAGCTTACCCAACAACAAATCAGCTCAAAGAAATGAAAGAAAAACTTGTTGTGTTTAAACAGAACACTCAAGCTTTTGCTGACCTTCTTGCAACATTGAAAATGCCTGAATTTGAGAATAAAACAGAACAAATAGCTGTATACGACGGAAAGAGCTATGCTTTCACTTCAGGAGATCACAAATGCCTCTTAAGTGGGAAAATAGTAAAACCCGAAGATTACAAGAAGAAATTCTTTAAAGAAGAAGTTAGAGGGTATTCTTCTGCTAAATTCTCAACCATTAACGATGGAGAAATATATTATGTTTCACCACTCGCTCGAGTAAATATCAACAACAAATTCTTGACGGATGAC
>DAOUWQ010000335.1 GCA_030667035.1 Candidatus Heimdallarchaeota archaeon
AGTTACAATGATACCACTTTTGTAGTCATTATCATGTAATAATCGTACCGCATCACAATAAGATCGAACATTAAGGTTGCTTATGGTATTGAAATCATTTGGCATATCTTCTTCTTTTAGGTATTTAACTCCGATAGGAAATCTTTCCAATGAAATTTCCATTTTTGTTTCCCTCCTTTATTTTCCCATCTTCTCCTCTATCCCTACACTTTTGTTTCAAATGTACACTATAATAAATAATCATTAAAGTATTTCTCTATTTTTAATGGAAATTTCAATTTGTTGTAATATGAGTAACACTTTTTGAAAAGGTAGTATTTCTGAATAAGAATTGCAGTTGAGTTTATACTAGAAATACTAGCAAATGATTGGTTATATGACACCATCTTGAATATCTAGAAAAAATACCCACGAAAGTTTTCAATTGCTTTTTCAATAAAAACTTCCTCAACGTCTTGGCTAGTAATCTTTTTTGTTTTCAATAAGAATTCTAAAACAAAACTGAAAGCATCTAAAAGCAAACTTCTGATTTTTCTATTGGAAGTTTTGGAATCAGGAATTGTTAATAGAAATGATTTCCATAGCTCTTGTTCAATTTCAAGGACAGTTGGATTATAAGTGAGAATATATGAAGTTGTTTTCTGCCAGACATAACGAAGATTAGAACGAATTTCGCTTTCAATTCTTGCAGTTTCCTCAAGAGATAAACGATGTATGTTAGTTGATTTTTTATCCTCGACCATATTTCAACCTCTTACAAAGCATTCAAACAAATATCGATAAGAAGTAGAAAAAATGATATTTAAACCTAGAAGGAATAAATGGAATAACGAATAATCAACTCATCTCTTACTAAGAAAATTACTTGCTTCGATCCTCAAGATAATTTGAAAGTGCAATTAATTTCATTTTTGCTTCTTCAATGAAGGGTGGTTCTGCTGCATCTAACGAAGCAATTGCTTCATCAGTTGATTTCTTAACTAATAACATTGAATTTTCTAGAGCACCAGTTTCTCGAAAAATATTCTTAACATCATCAAGTTCTTTGTTGGAAATATTCTCTTTACCCATCAATTTTGTAAGACGTTTCCTTTGTTTTGGTGTAGCGTATTTCATAGCAAAGATGCGCAAAATTGTTTGTTTATTTTCACGAATATCACCACCAACTGGTTTACCCAGCTTTTCTATGTCGCCAAAAATTCCAAGTATATCATCTTGAATTTGAAATGCTTTACCGATACCTACACAGTAACCTATGAGAGCGTTTGTTTGGGACTCTGTTCCTTTTCCTAGAATAGCACCAATTTCGACTGCTTTTCTAATCAAAGCGCCGGTTTTCAAATAAACCATTTTCTCATATTCTTCTTCTGTACTTTCAGAGAGAATTGTATCGCCTGTTTCAATGATAACTCCATCAATAACATCCCGAAACGCTTCGGAGAAAGCATGAAGGGCTTTATTAGTTAATTCCGCAGGAAATCCACTTTGGATAATACTCTCAATTGCGAATGGAAAACATAAGTCACCAGCAAATATGGAAATAGCTTCACCAAAATTTTGGGCTTTTGAGTGAGAATTACTTTTCTTTTCCCTGTATAACTCTCTAAAAATTACATGGAACGATGGCTTTCCTCTACGAGTTTCATCTTTATCGATAACATCATCGTGTAATAGGGAACCATTATGAAGGAGCTCTATTGCAAGTGAAGCTCGAATAATATTGCCATCTGCATGATTACCGCCTACAGCATCAAAAGCAGTTTTAACGAGAAAAGGACGAATTCTTTTTCCACCGTTATTCAAATAATCAACAAATTCTCTATAGAAAACATCCCCGAATGCTCCTAGATCTGTTTGTGTCACACCTTTTTCTTTAATCATTAATTGAAGTTCATCATTTACTTTGCGAATATTTTCCATTAAGGCGAGCTTTATTTCCATTTAAATCACAAAAGGGGGGGAGTGTTGACTTTCATCTATCTCAAAGATTTATTTATTACATTTAACAATTACGATAGGAAAAGAATAAATGAAGGAAAGCAAATTAAAACGGTAAGGTGAATCAATTTGAGTTATCCAATGATCTTTGCTCATAGAGGTGCATCTATTAAAGCACCTGAAAATACTTTGAAGGCGTTCGATCTTGCAATCAAAGAGGGTGCTAATGGAATTGAATTTGACATACGATTAAGCGCAGATGAAGTGATAGTAGTCATTCATGATGGAACTATAAATCGAACGTCAAATAGTACTGGTAAAGTAAATTCTTTAACATTAGAAGAACTACAGAAGTTTGATTTTGGAGAAGGAGAAAAAATACCTACGCTAAAGGAAGTATTGGAAAAATTTGGTAATAAATATTGGTTGAATATAGAAATAAAAGAAGAAGGTTTTGAGCTTATTCTAGTTGATTTACTAAAAGAATTAAAAGTCAAAGAAAAAATCGTTATTTCTTCATTTTTGATACCCGCATTACTTAAAATAAAAAAAATTGCTCCAGAAATTCCTACAGGATATCTGTACGAGTATGATCTTAATGAGTTGGATGGTTTATTAGAAGAAGTTACTGTTAATGGAATTCATCCAGTAAAGGAGAATATAACAAAAGAACTTGTTCAAGATGCACATCAAAAGAATCTTGCAGTACGAGCATGGACGGTGGATAACCCAGAAATAGCTCAGAAATTAGCTGAATATGGAATAGATGGAATAATAACAAATGATCCAAAGGGAATTATCGCTGCTCTCAACTCAAAAAGTGATTAAGAAATGGCTGTTTAAGGGAAAGTTAAAAATGCAAAAAGTCTATATTAACTAGTAACAGTAAAATAAATAACCTTAAACAATAACTTGTAAGTTGTGTCAAAAAATGGAGGATATAGAATCAATTCTTTCAGACTTTTCGCAGTCAACTGGCGTAAATACCATTGTAGTCGCTTCTAGGTCAGGAATACCAATTCAGACATTTGCCGCTGAGGATTCAGAAGACGTAGAAGAAGCACTAAGTGCAGCTGCATCTGGTATAATTCATATTTCTGAATATGTCTCTGATTTACTCAAATTTGGAGGAGTACGAGATATCCAGATTAATGTTCCTGGCGATAAACACATCGTAGCTGTTAGTGCAGGAAAAAATGCATTGGTAATGGCGGTATTGGAAGGAGAAGCATATGTTTCACAGGCAATAACATTAGTATTTATAGCACAAAAAATAGAGCGAATTTTGGCCAAAAACCCAAATCTCCTACCACCTGGTGATAAATATCTTCCAGACTATGAAGAAGAAATCGATGAAAATTTAATGATTCCCGATATCCCTGAAGATTAAGAGTCCCCACAAATTAGTGAGCATCTCTATCTTCCAATCCTTTCTTCAGAGGAAGACCTGTTCGTGGAAAAATTTCTACAAAT
>DAOUWQ010000398.1 GCA_030667035.1 Candidatus Heimdallarchaeota archaeon
GCATCAACTCTGCTATCGGATGCAGCTGCAACTAGATATGTTGCAGGATAGTCTGTTCCTTTTTTGACGTTATGATAGGGAG
This sequence comes from Candidatus Heimdallarchaeota archaeon, assembly GCA_030667035.1. Classification (GTDB taxonomy): domain Archaea; phylum Asgardarchaeota; class Heimdallarchaeia; order JABLTI01; family JABLTI01; genus JABLTI01. The sequence continues at coordinate 83 of DAOUWQ010000398.1, forward strand.
AATATTTGTAAATGAATTCAAATTGTTTTGGATCTTCCGAAGAACCGTATTCAGGAATCCAATATCTTGCTATACTGAAAAGTTGATATCGAATCATATCGAGCAGTGGTACTCCGATATATACTGCACTAAATAGATCTGGTCTTTGAGTCACTGCAGCACCAGTCAACAAACCACCATTGCTTCTTCCAAAAATAGCTAATGTTTTATTGGATGCATATTTGTTTTCAATTAACCATTGACCAGCATAAATGAAATCGTCGAATACGTTTTGTTTATTCTTCAACATACCATCTTTATGCCATTCTTCTCCATATTCAGAACCGCCTCGAAGATTTGCAATGGCAATCACACCATCTCGTTCTAACCAATAGAATCTTGATTCTTTGACATAGGGGGGTTTCAAAGCAATATTGAACCCACCATATCCACATAGGAGCGTTGGATTATTTCCTTCGAGTTTCAAACTTTTCTTATGTACTATGAACATGGAAACTTTGGTATCATCTTTAGATTTGTACCAAACTTGCTTGACAGTATAGTCTTTAGGATCTACTGGAGATTTTATTTCATCATATAGAGCAATTTCATCTTTTAATATGTTATATGAATAAATAGAACCGGGTTGCAAGAAAGAAGTAACCATAACAAAAAATTCAGATACATTCTTTGTCTTTTCTTGATTTTTGTCCAATCCAGCAATGGATGCATATTTTGGCAAATCTAGTTCTTTCAAATGTTGCCCTTGGTGATTATAGAGCACAATAAGATCATAGGCATTTTTCATTGCTAAAATGAATATTTTCTCTTTAGAAATTAAAAATTGAGAGATAATATTCTCACTTTCAGGAATAACCAATTCCCAATCCTCAAATGAAGGTTTATCAAAAGTTGATTTATATAACGCTTTTCTCGGAGCGTTTCTGTTGGTTAAAATCCAGAATTCATCATCAACAATTTTCACCATTGACAGACAATCTTGTTTAGTAATAATATCTTCAAGTCCCATAGTTTCTAGATTAAGAAGATACAAATCGTTTTTAGTATATTTTTGAACTGCAATTATGAGATATTTAGCATCCTTTGAAATCTGAATATTATAATGATTTGTTGTAGAGCGCCCCTCTCCAAATATTACCGGATCATCTTTCCAATTTGTGCCTATCTTATGAAAATAAATTTGGCAATTGTAATGTTCTTGACCTTCTGGTACAGATCCTGGCAGAGGAAATCTTGTATAATAAAATCCAGATTCATCTGGTAACCAAGCCAAACTACTGTGACGCGTTCTTGGTATTTTGTCCTCTAATATTTCACCATTCTCGATCTTTTTTATATGTAATAAACTCCATTCATCGCCATTTTCTGACAGACCATAAGCGAGATATTTTAATTCAGGTGAAGCGTAATACCAATCTAATGCAATAGGTATTTTTTCGCTAAGTTCGTTTGGATTAATTAGAGCTCTAGGTGTTTCTTCTTTATTTTGATAATATAAAATAGCATGTTTCTCTGTATCTCTCCTAAAGAAGAAGGTACTATCTTTATGTTTTATTGGAACAGAAATTGACCCTAAAGAAAATAGTTCTGTCATTCGTTTCAAAGCAATTTCTCTATTAGGAATTGCCTGCAGAACATTCTTTGTTAAATTATGTTGCTCATCCAGCCACGTTTGCACTTCGTCGTTATTATAATCTTCAAGCCAACGATATGGATCGTGTACTTTTTCACCATGAATTGTTTCAATAATATCTTCCCGTTTTGTTTTAGGATACTCCACATTTCTCACCTTACTATCTTTAGAAATGATTATTATTGGGTATTATTACTTTTTCGTGTTGCAATTGAAGACTGCCTTTATAGTAATTTAAAAAAAAACATCTTCCTCATCTTTGAACCAACATAATTTTTTAATAAGCAAAAAATATCAATTATTTCTAAAGAAAACATTGAAATCAAATATAATTGATAGAATATTTTTTATCCTAAACAATTTATGAAAGAAATAGCTAAGAATGCGATAGTGAGAAATCAATGAATACAATAAATAGTACCAGCACACCATCTTCTGAGAAAAGTAATCTAGTTGTTGGTTTAATTGTTAATCCAATTGCAGGAGTTGGTGGCCGAATAGGTTTCAAAGGAAGCGATGATGCAGAAGCTATTTGGTCTAAAATAGAGGAAGGGGAAGGTAAAAGAGTTTCAAATGATCGCGCGAAGCGATTTCTTAAAACAATTGAAAATTTGAAAGATACCACATCCTTTCTTTGTTTTAATGATGAGATGGGTGAATCTGTTTTAGCAGAAATGGGATTCAATTATTCTATTGTTGGTAAAATTAAAGATAAAAATCCATCTCGAGAAGATACCAAAAAAGCAGCTAAAATTATTCTTGAAAAAGATGCCGATCTACTGATTTTCATTGGTGGAGATGGAACTGCTTGCGATGTTTTTGAAGCAATTGAAGATAAAATTCCTGTTCTAGCAGTACCAAGTGGAGTTAAAATGCACAGCGCTTGTTTTGCTTTAAGTCCTGAAATTGCGGGTGAAATTTTCAAACAATTCCACAGTGGACAACTCAATATCACTGAGATGGAGGTAATGGATATTGATGAAGAAGCATTCCGAGCAGGAAGAGTAAGTGCAGAGTTGAAAGGTATGGTAAAGATACCTTATCTTACAGCCTCTTTTCAGGGAGGAAAAATGGCTTCACCATCCACCTTTGATGAAAAGCATGATCAAAGGGTTATTGCTGAAAGAGTATCAGATGATATGGACAGAGATACTCTCTATTTATTAGGGTCAGGAACAACGTGCAAAGTTCTTGCTGATTATTTGAAATTAGAAAAAACTCTCCTAGGGATAGATGCACTATATAATAGAAAACTAAATGCAATGGATCTCAATGAAAAAAAATAATAAGAATTACTGGAACAGTATAAAAAAAC
>DAOUWQ010000308.1 GCA_030667035.1 Candidatus Heimdallarchaeota archaeon
AGCATTCCGGAGAAGAAGATGATGAGTTTCTTTAAACGATTATTTAGTAAAAAGAAAACAGGTTTGGAAGATTTTCCACCAATAAAAGAAGCAATAAAAGAAAATGATTTTCTCTTTGTTAATTTGTACTCTAATTCTTGTTTAGTATGTAAGAGGACTAAACCTATCGTCGATGAAGTTAGTCAATTGCATCCTAATGTCAAGGTCTTAGAGATACTCATTGATTCATATGATGAAAAACAGCTAAAAAAATATGGAATAGTATTCACTCCAACATTAGCGTTTTATGATGATGAAGGAAATACTGTTCATCGCTCAGTTGGCCTTATTGATAAAGGAAAGCTTGAGAAATTATTTGAGATGTCAGATTAATTTTAACAATTATTTAGATTTATTTGGTGAAAAAAATGGATAAAAAGAAATGCCCCGAGTGTGAATTTGTTAATGGTAATGTTATAGAAGGATTGGATTTTTTTGATAAAGATTTACTGATTTATCAAAACAAAGGATTTGCTGCTTATTATTCAAATAATCCTGTAACTGATGGTCATATAATCATTCTCCCAAAAAACCATCATTTTCGAATGTTAGAATTTTCTCCTAAAGAATGGAAAGAATTTGGAGAATTATTACAGAATATAGGTGTAGCAGGATCAATGAGATCCTTCAATTTAGCGGCTCTTAGTGGAATTGACTTTGGCAAACACTTGTTAATTCATCTTTTACCCTCTGGAAAAGAAGGGTACAAATTAGAATTAGAACCAAAAGGCAAGATAGATGCAAAGAAAAAGAAAGAGCTAATATTGTATTCAAATGAAGCAAAGTCGAAAATGCCAATAAAAGGCCGTACAATAATGTTAAAAGAATCAACTCCTAGAAATAAAGACATTGCATTTGAGGACATTATGCCAGGTATGCCTTGTTTAATTCACGGAAAAAGACATAATTGCGAGTTTGCTCCACCAAAAGATGCAATACCACCAATTTACGAACCAAAGTTTATTGAAATTGCTAAAGTTGATTATGTTAAAGATGATGATTTAGTAGCCTCAGTTACAATTGATGGAATAACAAGAGCTTATCCTATCCGTTTCCTTGATTTTCATGAAATTGTTAATGATTCAATTGGAGACACCCATTTTGCAGTTAGCTATTGTCCATTATGTGCTTCAAGCTTAGTCTTTAATAGAAAAATAAATCCTGACAAACCACCATCGAGATTTGGTGTTAGTGGTTTTCTCTACCAATCAGATTTACTAATGTTTGATCATGAATCAGATAGTTTATGGAGTCAAATTGAGGGTGAATGTGTTTATGGTAATTATCTTGGTAAAGAGCTTGATTTAATACCATTCCAAATGATGAAATGGAAAAGCTGGAAATCAACCTATACTGAAGGAAAGGTTCTTTCAATTGATACCGGTTTCTCTAGAGATTACACTCACTATCCGTATGGGGAATACATGACTATGGAACGAACCATATTCCCAACCAAGAAAAAAGATGAAGCAAATCGTCTCCATCCTAAGACAATGGTTTATGGATTGGAATCCGAAGGAGTAGCAAAAGTTTATCCAGAGGATTATATTTTAGATCAAAAAATACTCCACGACACAATCGGTAAAACTCCAATAGTAATCACTATTGATCAAGCAGAAGGTGTTTTAGCTTTTGAAACAACAATTGATGACAAAAGTTTGAATTTCACACGAACAGATGACGGCTTATTAGATAAAGAAACAAATACAAAGTGGAATTTTCTAGGTGAAGCTGTTTCTGGACCTAAGAAAGGTTCAAAGCTAACAATTAGACCGGACTTATTGCGAATGTTCTATTTTGCTTGGGTTGCATTTAATCCAAAGGTTGAGGTAGAAATTTATCAGAATATTCACGAACGACCAACCTGGAAAGAACGCCTTTTCAGTAGGTTCAAGAAAGAAGAAAAGTAAAAACAAAGATGGCAGGGTAATTCCTGCATCTCGTCATAACAATAACTTTATAGAAAATAGTTGAGTATCGTTCGAGGTAGAATAGAAAATGATGCGAAACAAAAAACAGGGTGCTGAAGAATCAATAATGCAAGAAGGTATTGTATTTCCTTGTGATATTTGTAAGGAAGATATTATAATTGGAAAATCTTCACAAGGAGTGAAAATAATCTCCAAACAAACAAATTTGGATGATTTTTTTGGTACATTAGAAACCTATCATATTGAATCAGCATGTAAACCTAACGAAATCCATGTAAATATCGTTGTTATTGATGGGCAAAAGAGATATCGTGGTCATAAATATTCTACAATAAAAACATCTGAACCCGTCGAAAAAAAGCATCGAGGAAATATCAGACTACTACTAGGATTGGGAAAGGACCTAGCAAAAGTTCTATCTGCTACCCTACAAGGGTGCTCTTTGATTCTATGTGGTGATTCACCAACAACAATTTTATGGGCAAATACACTTCAAGAATTATTCACTCTATCGCTTTATACACGTAGAAAATGGATAATTTCTGAAAATGAATTCAGAAATGAGTTTGACTTAAATCCCTTAAAAGAAGCAGGGGAGTTTATTCTAATCAATGACAGTTTGCTCAAAAGTGTTCGAAAAGAATACTCTAAAATTACTATAGTTGATTTAAGAAAAAATAAAGTATATAATGCCAAGGAAAAGGAATTCGCTAAAAACTTCGTTACAGCTGTAATGAGAATCCCAGAAACACAACATGAAGCAGTACTAAATTATGTTACTATTCAAGTTGAATGGTTGAAAAGATTACTAGAAGAATTGAAAGGGGAAATGGACAGTTCGATTGTAGAAACCGCAGCATGTCCTGTAGGTAATTTAGCAGAAACAGTAAAAATCAACGCTGTTTTGGATCAAGTTATAACGGAAAAAGTATTGGGTGATCTAAGAGCAAGAATGAGACCAGAAGAATTTGAGATCGTTGTTGCACATCTTTTGAGAGAAGTACCTGCATTAAACGAAATTGTTCATCATTAAAAAGTAGGGTGTACCATGTCAAAAGAAAGAAATCATACAGAAGATTACTTACTGTACCTTAAAATAACCAAGGATTTATTCAAATTCTGTGTAATAGGCGATGGTGGGGTCGGAAAATCAACCTTTATTAATTTCTTAACAACTGGCCAGTTAGCACCAGATTTTGATGTAAGAAGAACTCCATACATAAATATCGATGGTTGCACCCTTGGTGGACACAACATTCAATTATATGATCTTGCCGGGCAAAGAAGAGAAGATGCACATCCCCTAGACCATATGCAAACTGTAGTCTTAAAAGGAACAGATGTAATACTATTTTTCTTTTCATTAGAAAATCTAGAATCGTTTATCAATATCAAAAATTGGTATGAGGAAGTGAAACTATTCTATAAAAATTGGGAAAATGATAGACCACTCCTAATCCTAATAGGAAATAAACTCGATTTACCTAGAAATGTCGAAGCTTTCAATGGGGAAGAATTAGTTGAAAGAATGGACGATTTTGAAAGCTATCATGAAATGTCGCTATTTTCAGGTGAAAATGTTGAAAATTTTTTGAAAGCGCTCTGTGATAAACTAGATGAACAATTCAAAAATCTGAAAGAAACACATGGTTTGTAGAGAAGTTTCCAGTGTTACAATTGAGGGTC
>DAOUWQ010000233.1 GCA_030667035.1 Candidatus Heimdallarchaeota archaeon
ATATTGGTCAATAATTACTTCACAGAAATCTTCTGGAACCATATCTGGATCTGAAATTATATCTGAAATCAAAGGCTCATAATCATAACCATCCCAAGGGATATTGGCTTCAGAAGCAACTAAATAATCACATGAATTTCTTAATTCGTAAGCTAACTCTAGAACGTTCATAACACAGCAATCAAAAGAAACAATGTCAATATATTCTGGATAAGCAGTAGTTGCACCATTAATTGCTGATTGGATCTCATTTATTGTTAGTCCTCCTCCTCCAGAAGTATCATCAAAGCAAGCCCCAAAAATACCTCCTCCATGATCCCAAAGATTCAAACAATAGGAGTCAGCAGGAAAATTGACAAAACAATATTCAATGAAATTTTGAAGAGTAGCGGAACTATCCATAGCCAATTCACCCATGTCGGCCAATTGTGATGAATCAATATCATTTGTAACATCAGCTTCAATATTGTATATTTTTGCTCCAGTCCAATCACCATTAGAGGTATCATAACCATCGATGCGATCAATCAAGACTATTACGTTAACATCATCAACAGACCCACCACCGCGTTCCATCTCACCAATATCATCTATAGCGGCTCCTTCGAGATTGTTATCTCCATCCAAATACGTCATAATAGTCCATTTCTTTCTCGTAGCTGAAGGAAGCAAATCATTGGATTCTTGAAAATCATCAGTGAATAAATCATCTTCAATCGATTGAGAAAGATAAAGACCAGTTGCTATTTCATCTGCTGAAATATTTGAATAAGAATTTGTACCGTGAGCTTTCCCTGAATACAATGAAGGAATCAGTAGGATAGACATCACAAAAAGTAGTAGTAAATTTTTGAATAAAGCACTCTTATTAGTAGACATAAAATATATCACCCAAAATTTGTATAACTCTCTATTCATTTTGAATGTAAGCACTTAAGATTCTTTTTTTTACTTTGATAAGACAGAGCAAATTATTATTTTGTCCAAAAGGATAAAGATAAAAGATTATAAAATTAGTAGTCAAAATGTGATGATAGATGACTAGCTGGGTATGGACATGTCGATCTTGTGGGTATGAAATGGAAAAATACATCGGTGATTTTACTGAAGAATGTCCGAGCTGTAATACCGAATGCAAGCTACTAGGAATAGCTTATGGTATGCATCAATTATCTCCATTACCAATTTATTCATTGAAAAATGAACTAATGGATAATGAAAAAACTAACAATCAAATAACAGTTTCAATCAATTGTAGAGCAAAACGCATTCTATGCTATACTGAAGATTTCCACTATTATCTCAGAGAAAATTTTGAAGAAGAATTAACAAAAAAGAATATTTTAATAGAATTAGAAAAAAAATAATTTCAAAAACAGTTAAAGTAAAAAAGTGGAGTGGAGGAGATTTGAACTCCCGACCAGCAAGTTTCTCTACTATGGAGCACCGCTCCGGAACGTCATCATCCCAAACGGTCAGTTACATTCACATTACTTCTGGAGCCTGCCGTGCTGCCTGGCTTCGTGAATACTGTTCTTTCGATCAGTATTTTACACTACCACTCCGTAATAGTGTTATAATTTTTTGAACTAAAATAATTTAAAACCTTTTCGATGAAAACGACCACTCAAAAGATTGACTTTTGTATTGAAAAGACTTTTTAATTGATTTATTTCAATTTAGTTGGAGATACGATTGGCTGATAATGTCGATATTAATACCCTTTTAGAGCAAGGGAAAACTGCTTTCCAGAACGAGAAATACAAACAAGCTTGCAAATTTTTAGTACAAGCATCTGAAATTGAACCTGATAATCAAGATGTTCTTTATCAACTAGCTATCTGTAATAATTCTCTAGGAAATTTGGATGAGGCGGTTGAATGTATGGAAAAAGTGGATAACCCACCAACCGATTTGTTTACCTTTTGGTCAACTGTTGCTCAAACATACAAAATAAACCGTGAATATCATAAATCCATTAACTCATTTAAGCGGGCCTTACTTTGTAATCCTGATGATGTAAAACGTGATATGATCAATTCTAATATAAACAATCTTGTTTTGAAAGCGCAATATCCGCCACCTAAAAGTTAAGAAAAAGTTAGAAGAATTCACTTAATTAATTATTTTTTCCTAAATGAATTTCTCTTTATTCTCATTCCACCATTTTCTATACTTGTCAATTATCGAATTTCTAGATTCTCTTTTCATACCTGAAACAAAAGCCATCGGAACGGGGTTTCCTAGTTTTCTTCTGATAAAGGTTATTTGTCCCATATGTCCCATTAAATGTAGAGCTACTCTTTGTATTGCAGTGAAGATTGATTCTTTCTGACTTGTATCACCAAGATTTTGAGGTAGTTCTCTAAATTTCTCTTCGGGTAATTTTTCCAAATACTCAAAAGTATTTTCAGTTATTTTCAGAAATAGCTCCATGAAATCACTGTATGATATTTCCGGTTTTGTATGTGCAATTTCTTTACCAATTCCATAGCTAAAATGCTTGTGCTGTTCTTCTGTTAAAAAGCCCTTTCCTTGACATTGTTGTCCAAAAACTATATCCAAATGCGACGCACCATGTCCCAGTATCCAAAAGATGTGATTGCTATCGTCTGAGAGTTGGGTGGGTGTGGTTTCGGGTTTAATTCCTTGTAAAGAAACCATAAAATTGCATATCACTGTCTCAAGAGTGTCTAAAGCAAATTCTTTCAAACTTCTGTTATCTTTAATTTGTTGATCTGTCAAGTACTTTCACCTTAAAGAAATGTTTCACATTCTAATTGCTCTATGAAAATGGTTATATCCAATGAATTTTTAATTTATTGTAACTAGTATATTTATTCACTAGTTTAAATCAATTGGAGATAATGATTTGACCGATTGCGTCCTTTTCCTTCACGGACACCAACCATATTATAATGAGGAATTTATTGTTAAAGAAATAACTTGGCAAAGTTATGGTCCTCTTTTCAAGATGCTTCTAGATTTAAGCAAAAAGCATCAATTCAAAATTAACCTTTCTCTAACAGGCAGCGTTATTCAATGGTTTGAAAGAACAAACAATGACTTTCTTATCAACGCTCTTAAGGAACTTGTTGACCGAGATGTGGTAGAAATTCTCTTATCTCCATTTTATCACGCTCCCTTAGTTTTTACAGATGATGGGTTCATTAAGGAACAATTTTATCATCACAGAAAAATGGTTAAAGATTTGTTTGGAAAAGAAATGCGAGGGATGTTCCCTTCAGAATTGGTATTCTCTGCTTCTAAACGCAACCTCCTTGAAGAAATTGATATAGATTATACAATAGTAGAAGGAGTTCACAATGCATTCTATACAGATGATGTTGAGGGTATTTGGAAACTAGACACCGGGAAAGAAATATTTGTTCTCCCACGCAATCGAGCTTTGAGTTGGCATTTTTCAGACAGTAATTTTCCCAATGGTCAATGGTTATTAGAAAATATTGGAAAACGAAAGGGACCAATAACGATTGGGTGTGACTTGGAATGTTTTGGCCATCATCGTGGAGCTGATTCATTCAGATTTCTGGAATATTTCTTAACAAACTTTGAGAAATATAATGTTCAATTCGCTAAAGCAGAAGATGTAGTCAAAAAATACAAAGGGCAAGCTAAATTTTATCAAAATGAAGAAGTCACTACTTGGGCTCGAAGCATCAATGTTTTCTTCCCACATTCTAAGATTATTGAGATGTGGTTTGCTCGCAATGAAACTGTTTCAATGTATCATCGTGTCGAATACCTTTACTTCAAATTAGAAACTGTTCTGCAAAAAGCAGTAAAAGAAAATAAGGATAAGAAGAAACAGAAATTGTTAGATGAGATTATTGCCATTAAAGTGAAAAAAATAGATGATATCCGTTGGGCAATATATCGAGAACTAACAGATGCAGCACTGTATCACGAAGATTTCTCTAATGAGAACACATACAGAGGAATGTTAGATCGATGCGGTTGGATAAAAGGTCGGATCTGGAAAATTGAAGAGCGATTAACAAAGATTATGTTAGAACTCTAATCGATTATTCAACCACTTATTCGTTCTTCCTACAATACAATACACACAATCAAAGTTACATGTTTTAGTAGGATTAAAACCTACTTTGAGAACATCCTTTACTCTTATTGCATTGACTTTTCCTTTCACAAATCTATAATTCATATAATCACCTTTGATAAAACAAATAATTGGGAGGCAGGCACCATACTCGAAGATGAATGATGCCCAACCTCAATTTGACCCCCGCAACTATAGTTGCGTATACCAGCTTGACATAAT
>DAOUWQ010000357.1 GCA_030667035.1 Candidatus Heimdallarchaeota archaeon
ATTGAAATAAAACAACAAAGAGGTCAAATTGACCTGGAATTTCTAGCAGATTTTGATGTTCAAAAAGCAGAAGAGTATTTGGTATCTCTTGATGGTGTTGGACCTAAAACAGCTGCTTGTGTGTTAATCTTTTCATTTAATTTTCCAATTATGCCAGTAGATACTCATATTCATAGAGTGAGTAATCGCTTGGGGGTGGTTTCAACGAAAACCCGGGAGAAAACTCACGAATTAATGAAGTCACTTATTCCACCTGAGGAAATGTATAATTTTCATTTAAACATTATAGAGCATGGAAGAAAGGTCTGCAAAGCAGGGAAACCAAAATGCCTTGAATGTTTTTTAAGTGATATCTGCGCTTATTTTAATACGAAAACAGAAAATTGATTCTTAACATTTAATAGTAGAATAAACCTAATCATTTTAAGAGAGAAGTAGATATTATCTCTAAGTAGAAAGCATAAAATCCAAGGTTGGATAGCAATTGATTCAAGAAACAATCGGTTTACTGATACAAGCAATTACTGCTCAGAGTGTTTTAAATTGGTTGTTGCCTACTATCGGTTCAGTTGCTGCAGTTGCATTATTGATCTATTTATGGCGTTATATGCGCAAACAAAATCATGCGGGTAGAATCTCTGAATTTAGCGAAAAGACGTTCAAAAAATTAATCAAAGAAGGAGACCAGCCAGGATTTTGTGAGGAATGTAAAATCCCAATGAGAGTGGAAATCCATTACAAAGACTTCATGAAAGATACAGGTGATTTTCTGATTCACCGTGAAACAGCAGTGCATACTTTGAAATCTTTTGTAGAATGTGAACGAATTTCTCAAGAAGACGTGGATTTAATATTACTCTTCTTTGAATCTCATCTTGAGGTTAACCAACAACTATTCAAGAGATATAAATGCCCAAATTGTAACAAACTGAAGGTTTTACCATACCTTCAACCATCTGATTAAATTCTTTTTTAACATTTAAATTGCAATGAACCGTAACAATTTTATTCACATATCCTTTGCTTTCTATATCATTTCAGGAGTAGTCTCAATGGAATTAATTGCAATATTCTTCATTCTCATTCCTATTGCTCTCGCAGTAGGTATTCTCGCAGCACTCATTGGTATTGGTGGCGGAGTTTTAATGGTCCCAATACTTGCCTACGTTGTTTTTGAATTTATGGTGATAGGCACATCCGAAATTGTTGCTGAACCAGAATTAATCATGAAATATGCCACTACGATTTCGAGCTCGGTAATAATATTCACTGGGTTATCAGGTACAGCTGCATTCAGTATACAGAAACGTGTAGATTTTGTTGTTGGTAGTTTGTCAGCTGTTTTTGCTGTTGGTGGAGCTATACTTGGCAAGTGGATGCAAACATTATTTGACAATACTATCTTATCTATCATTTTTGCTGGTTTGTTGATTATAACTTCAATTAGAATGTTTTACAAAGTAGGAACACATTATATGCAGAATAGAAATCAGCCGGCAAAAGTAAGTGAGGAAGAATGCGAACCAACTTCTTTTAATGAAAATGAAAAAGTGAAAACGCTCCCTGAAACCCCAATGCAAACTACAATATGGGCAAGATTGACTCGTAATAGAACACTTGAGGATAATTGTAACGAAACATGGAATTATAATGCTAAATTATATTTGACTCCATTAGCATTTGCCGGTGGATTTGTAGCAGGAATAGGTGGATTAGGCGGAGGAATTGTAATGGTGCCAATTCTTCATATTGCTATAGGTTTACCAATGCATTTTGCAACAGCAACTTCTGCATTTATAATGATTTTTTCATCAATTTCCGCTGTCGGTACTGCGGCTCTTACTCCTGCCCTTAATTTAAACATAATTTGGTGGCCATATGTTGCTGGTTTAGCTATTGGTATTATCATTGGTGCTCAAATTGGAGCCCAAGTTGCCAAACGTATGAAATCTCAACCATTGAAAATCATTTTTGCCACTGCATTACTCGCTGTAGGAATTTGGTCTATAATTAAAGCGCTAGTACTTTAATAGAGGAATTGTTTAATTCTTCTATCTTCTTTTCTTTTTCTTTCTCAAATATCTCAAATGGAAAACATTATTAGTGTCTTCTCTATTTCGTAGAGGTAAGTTCGTCACCTCATATAAATGAGAAAACCGGGACGGTATGGAAATGACTGAAGTTACTGATCTACACGTTTTAGCAAAGATGTCAAATGGAACACCAAATGAGGATGATGCATTTATAATTAGAGAACCGGATAATGGCGATTCAAAATACAAAATTCATAGCTTACAAGAACTAGTTGATGTTTTGTCAAGTATTTCAACCGAAGAAATTTTCCCTGCACTTTGCAGAATAGACGAAGGGGATTATGAGTGTGATGTTGCTTTATGGGTTCACTATGTTCTTGGTGATGCTGTTTTATCTGCAAAGATGTTAAACCTCGTTAAAGAATATCACAGTGATCCTGAAAAACTAAGGCTCGAAGTATTCAATCTTTGTTTTAACAGATACCTCAATTTTCAAGAAGTGGTACTATATTCTGATGATTTAATTTCAATAAATGATGAGAAAGTCCCACCTACTGATATCTAATTTATTCATGACTCTCTCGAACAACAGCCAACCCTACAAATGATTTTTTTACAGTAAAGTTTCAAAAAGAAAGAATTGAAGCAGTTTTTCCTTGTTTTATTAACCGCTTTCTTTAATATTTGATGAAATCAAAGGTAGGTTAGAACTAATTTTAATCGGAGGAAAAAACAAATGAAGTATCGTAGAGTAGGAAAAAGCGGTTTAAAAATAAGTGAAATTTCATTAGGTTCTTGGTTGACTTATGGTGGAACCGTTGAAAATGAAATAGCCAAAAAATGTATGGCAACAGCTATTGAACACGGAGTTAATTTTATTGATTCAGCAGAAATCTATGCAAAAGGAGAAGCTGAAAAAGTAATTGCTGAATTCTTAGCCGAAGGAACTGTGGAGCGTAAAGATTTAGTTATTTCTAGCAAAGTTTTCTGGCCTATGAGTGAAAACATTAATCGTTGGGGTCTAAGTAGAAAGAACATTAAAAATGCTATAGAAGGAACACTCGAGCGATTGAATCTCGATTACATTGATATCTATTACATGCATCGATATGATTACATGACCCCTGTCAAAGAAACAATAGAAGTTCTCGATGATCTTGTTCGAGATGGAAAAATACACTATTGGGGGACTTCTGTTTGGACTGCAGCACAATTAGAACGAGCTAATGCC
>DAOUWQ010000256.1 GCA_030667035.1 Candidatus Heimdallarchaeota archaeon
AAAGATACTAAGTTAAAAGAAACATATAACTAATAGAGTAAGTTCCACCATGTCTACTTATTGAACAAGTCGTGTATTCATGATTGTATAGGTAATCAGAGCTTCCAAGGTAAAATCCATTTGTATAGTATACCCCACCAATTCTATTAAGTCTTATAGATAAGTAGAATTCATAACCTGAACCAGATAAAGGAATTGTATAACTCGTCGGAAGATTTTGGTCTTTTGTTAGTGTACCCTCATATGCTCCGTTGACTCTATCGGGATAATCATAGTAGCCTGCAGTATAATCATTGTATTGACCATCATCATTAATCAATCGATCACCATAATCTGTAAAGAGTCGTTTGAATTCAGTTGCAAATTTAAATTCATAAAGGGTTGAACTGGTTCCATAGAAATCATTAGTGACTTGAATTTTAGTAATGCGAATATATGCAGTACTCATTGTTTTTGTACTGGATCTGGTTATATTACTAGATGTTGCTAAAAAAACGAAGTTTGCTAGTAATAACAGTGATATTATTAGAAATTTTGTTCTCTTTCCCATTATAAATACCGTCCTTTTCAAAGAAACGTTAATTTTTATTAACGTTCAATATACATATAAAATTATTGGTGTTTTACAGAAAGTGTTTTTTAGAAAATTTTGTAATTATATAAAGTGATATGAGAGGCTCAACCAGTATCTACTTACTAGCTAAATGATGGGGAGTTCTTTATGGACGATAGTTATTTCCTAAAGCTACTTTCTCCTTGCTGCCCTATCGAACAATCCCCCAGGCTATTTCTACTCGAAATACCTCATCCAGAAGTAATGAGTGTTCTTGGATATCTTGCTTCAACAGAGCGATTTTAATATCTGCTGCTACTCTGAACAAAAGTCTTTTTCTGTTCGCCCAGAAAATCATTTACAAGAGCTTCATCGTTCTTATGGTGATAATTTTATTATCAAATCTAATTTTTCACCAAATTAGGTAGAGGAAACTATCACCAAAGTAGATTTACTTAAAAGTTTGAAATTACTCTAAATGAACGAAATAATTAAAAGGTAAAAAGGTACGAAAAAGAATAACACCACCAGGGCGGGTGGTCTAGCTCGGTATGACGTCTGCCTTACTGTAAAGCGATATTTGTTTAATTAGACAAACATTTATCCTATATAAGACAGCAGAAGGTCGCTGGTTCAAATCCGGCCCCGCCCACCATTTTGTTTTCTTCTTGTTCAAAGCTGTTTTATCCAAATCCTTTTTTACAATTACTAATTCTATATTTTCATTCAATTAATCTTTGGAGATAGTCCTACGACTGAAAAAAGCCTTGTAGAAGTTATTGAAGAGTCTTCCACTTTGGACGAGAGTGAAGAGCAAGCTGATCTCTCAAATGGTAATAAAAAGGGTATTTTCTGGTTGATTTCTATCTTTAGTCTTTCCTCTCAAAATATCTTCTTTCAATTTTATGGTGTGTATGCTCGAATTGTCGGTGTATCAGCTACTACACTTGGATTTATCATGTCCATTAGAAATCTCCTTTCCGGCTTGTTCCAAGGAATAGCTGGTCGATTATCTGATAAATTTGGTCGAAAATATGTTCTCTTCTTTGGTTTATTTTTGAGTTTAGTTATACCCATTCCCTTGATTTTCTATCATAGTGTTTGGTTTCTCATCTTTGTAGCAATCATTCAAGCTTTTTCAGTTAGTGTTGTCATTCCTAGTTGGAATGCTGTTCTGGGGGATGTTACCGAACCTAGTTACCGCGCTTCATTTATTGGCAAAATTAACTCTATTGGTCGAATAGTCTCTGTAACTGTAACACTAGTTGTTGCTGGTATTTTTGCTTTTATTGACAGCAGATATAATAATATTATAACGATTTCAGGCACTGCTTTTGAAATCAGCTGGGAATTTCAATATGGCTTCATTTTTGCCCTCTCAGCCTTTAATGCATTGCTTTGTATAATTGCTCTTTTCTTTCTCAAAGAAACTCATATTGTTTCTGCTGAAAAGAAAAATTCAGTGCCTAAATTACGTGTTGCCTTTCAAGACAAAAATTTTGTCAAGTTTCTAATTATCAATTCCATTTTTGGTATCACAATGTCTCTTATCTGGCCCATCAATCCTATCATTCTCAATGATATTTTTGAATTGAATTTTGCCCAGGTAGCTATTATGACTTCTTCCTTTGCCTTTTTCATTGCTTTTACACTGATCTTTGCTGGTAAAATTTCTGATAAAATGGGCAGAAAACCAATGATCATTATTTCTGTGTGTATATTGATCTTCTTTCCTGTTAGCATGGTTCCCGCTATTCTAACTGAAAATTGGTGGGTCCTTCTCCTCTCTAGGTTTGTTGGTGGAGTTGGCACTGGAATCAATTTTGTAGCGATCAATGCCTATACCTTAGATTTAGCCTCCAAAGATACTTTTGGTAGTTATTCCGGCCTTCGCGAAACATTCTATGGAATTGCTACTTTTATTGGTTCTTTTGCTGCTGGTTTCATCATTGATGCCTTAGAAGGCGTATATGGTATTAAAATTACAGCAATCAGTATGTCAATTGCTGTTACAGTTATTCGAATTATTGCTGCAGTTGGTTTTCTGTTCATTGCTGAGAGTTTACCCAAAAATAAACAATCAAATCTCGGAAAAATAATTTCCAAATCGTAACGAGTAATTTTTTATCTATCAAGTGAGATTTTTCGCAACTCTTTTTTAGGTTGTAGGTCTAATTTTATCAGTTAATTCATATGTTGGGGTTTTCACAACGACAGATAAATTATCAGAAAATCAGTTAGAAGATGAACCTTCAAATGAAGATAGTTTTGAAGACCATTCTTCAGATGAATCCGAAAATCAAGCTGAAAATACCTCTGATAAACCTCAACGCAATTTATTCCGGTTGATATCCATTGGCAGCAATAGCTCTCAACTCATTCTTCTCAATTTCTTTCCCTATTTTGCCGCCGAAGTTGGCGTTACCTCAACTGTTATGGGGTTCCTAACAGCAATTCGAAATCTAGTTGGTGCTCTCTTTCAAGGTCGAATTGGTTTGTGGAGCGATAAAAAAGGAAGAAGGCTTTTTCTTTTGTTGGGATTTTTCCTTAGTTTTGCCTTTACTGCTCTGCTTATTTTTTCCTATAGTGCTATAATGCTAGCCATTGTTGCTACCGCTCAAGCATTTGCTTTTAGCATTATTATCCCTGCGTGGAATGCTACTCTAGGTGATGTCACTGAGTTGAAAGGTCGAACAACCTACATCGGCAAATTGAGTGCTATTGGCCAAGCAGTAGGTGTTGTTTTAATGCTCATACTTGCTGGTATATTCTTTTTCTTCGATCGATTTAATGGTTACATTGTTTGGGGGAAATTCATTACTAGTCTTGATTGGAAGGTCCAATATGGCATTGTTTTTGCTGTTTGTGCTCTTACTTTATTTATTAGTGGAGTAGCGGTTATTTTTCTAAAGGAAACAAGAAAAGAGGACCCTTCTAGAGTTCAACCAAAAATGCGCACTGCTTTTCAAAACAAATCGTTCCGAAATTTTATCATAGTCAATAGTTTCTTCGGCATCTCAATGGCTGCACTTTGGCCCATCTACCCTGTTATTCAAGTTTCAATTATGGGTTTAGAAATTTATGAATTGACTATTGTTGCAGCTGTTTATGTTATCTTTTTCAGCTTTGGTAGTTTTCTTGGTGGGAAACTTGGTGATCGCTTTGGGAGAAAACCGGTGCTTATTTTCTCTCGAGTAATTATGTTTAGTGTTTCTCTTCTGTATATTCCTGCAGTTCTCTCTGGTTCCTGGTATTATATCATGTTGACAAATGTTATTAGTGGATTTGGTAATGGTATTTTCTTAGTATTGATGAACGCATTTGCTTTAGATCTTTCATCCGCAGAAACTCTGGGCGCATTTTCTGGTTTAGCTCAAGCGTCTTGGGGCATTGCTACTTTTATCGGATCTCTTGGTGCTGGTTTTATTGCTGATGCTATTAATTCAGCCTATGGACCGATCATTATGGTTGTTTCCACTACCATAGCAATAGCAATTATGAGAGTTCTCGC
>DAOUWQ010000387.1 GCA_030667035.1 Candidatus Heimdallarchaeota archaeon
AGACGATAGTGGGGTGTTAAAGGAAACTATTAGAAATATAACTGACATCAAAGCAATTACTGAAGTAAAAACAACACAGCTAAATAATGATAATTTGTGGAGGTCATTTCCTGCTGCATTTTCAATTAATATTTTAGCAATAGAAAATATAACAATTTTCAAAGAAATAGTTGAAACAGATATTATTACTGAACTAGAAAGTTATTTGGAAAAGCTCGATTTGTTAGAAGCAAATGACACTATACTATTAGATTCCAATTACGCCGTATCTACTAATCTTGAGACAGGCGATATCCTACAAAGTAGCAGATTTATTGGTGGAACTCACCACATAGATTTAGTGATAGTAGGTACTTTTGACATTTTTCCTTTATTGAAAAAACCTATCAAAAGATTTTATCAAAGGGATCTGGAAAGCTATAACATAGTTACTAGTAACTATACTGCAGCTAAACTGTGTAATCAAACATATGGTTCCACAACAATGGGCGAAGAAACTAATTTAATAATAAAAACCGAAGAAAATGCAAATACTACTTCAATAAAAGAAAACCTATTAGAATACGGTATTTTTGCTTGGAGTAAAGAAGATATTGAGGGAAAACTTCATTCAGAAATAAGTGATTTTTCTCAAGCATTTATAATATTTAGTTCGATAATTATGCTTTTAGGTCAAATTGTCATTGGATACATTGGAGCAAGAAATATCTATCAAGCAAGAACGAGAATAATTGAAGCAATGTATAGAATTGGTTGTAAAAGAAAACAACTTTGGCTTAACTTTTCCATTGAATTATTATTTATTGCTCTTCCAATTATTTTAGTGTCGATATTTGCTTTTATACCACTTGTTCGAATTGTAGGTACAAAAATTCTTAGAGTAAGTGAAGTTTATTGGCGATTCAGTCTTTGGATGCCATGGTGGATACTAATTATTGCAGTATTTGCTAGTTTACTTACATTAGCAACAGGATGGTTGAGTGGGATTATCCCTCTAATGAGAGGATACAAGCCTCATAAACAGGAGTGAAAGTAAATGATTGAATGTAGAGATTTAATAAAAATCTATTTAGACGAAACATCAAATCTAAAAGTCCCTGCCTTACGAGGAATTGACTTAAAGGTAGGTAAGGGTGAAGTTATTTCAATTGTTGGTCCTAGTGGTTCCGGAAAAACAACCCTAATCAATATTTTAGCTGGATTTGAAACATTATCTAGTGGGTTTCTAAGAGTAGGAGAATATAATCTTGAAGATCTAAATCTAACTGAATTATTGTATTACCGATTAAAGACAATTGGTATTGTTGATCAATTTCCAGAAAGAACCCTCTTTTTATCCGGAACAGTATATGATAATATGGTTTTTGTTTACAGTCTACAACCTAATGACTCTACTAACATGGAATCTAATATAACAAAAATTCTAGATGAATTAGGAATTGCTCATCTTTCAAATCGAAAGGTTCGCTTACTTTCAGGAGGAGAGATGATTAGAACAGCTATTGCATGTGCTCTTGCTAAGAGAGTTCCATTGTTGTTGTGTGATGAACCAACCGGCCAACTTGATAGTGAAAATACAGAGAAAGTTAAACAAACGTTACGAAATATCGCTCGTAGTTTTGGTACAACAGTTCTAGTGGTAACCCATGATGAACGATTTTTAGAGGGGGTCGATAAAACATGCGAAATTCGAAATGGTCGTGTTTCAATTCTCATGGGTAAAGAAGAACAAATGATCTATAGTGGACAAACAAAATTTCCTCTAAGATACAAAAGACAACTTGATTCTTCAAACAGTGTTCGATTACCTGATTTAGTAATCGAAAAACTAAAAATTCAGACAGATGTTGAATTCGAGATATCTGAGAATGTTGATGTTCGAGTAAAAAACCCCGATAACGTTCCTGTAGAAAAAATAGTCTTAAAAGAGCTGAAAGAAAGACGCAAGAAATTGGCTTTAAAAGATATACCATCTGATTTTCATCAAAATCAAGAAATTGATATCAAATTAAGAAATATCTCTAAAATATACGAAAAAAAGGGTGAAACTGTTGAGGCATTAAAAAACATAAACTTGAACATTCACAAAGGGGAACTAATTTTTATTTTAGGTCCTAGCGGTTCCGGGAAAACAACACTGATTAAACTTATCAGTGGAGTTGAAATGCACTCTTTCGGAGAGATAATAATAAATGGGGAAAATTTTAGTAACCTCAATGATGAAGAAAAAGCACAGTTCAGGCTAGAAAGATTCGGCATAGTTCCCCAACAAGGAAATCTGCACCCATATTTAACTATTGAAGAAAATATCATTTTAAAGGACATTATTGCAGGAGGAAAAATAAGAACAGATCAGATAGATTTAGAACAAAATAGCAAGCTCTTGGAAGATTTTGAAATAATTCATCGAAAAAACTCATATCCACTTGAAATTTCGGGTGGGGAATTACAAAGAGCATCACTAGCTATTGCAAATTATCACTCTCCTAGTATTTTAATTCTCGATGAGCCCACAGCAAATATGGATGCTGAATTAGCTGAACAAGTAATGAATCATATCTACGAGCTTCATCAAAAGCATAATCTCACAATAATAATTGCTACACATGATATTAATTTACTACGAAATGGTATGAGAATCATTCAATTAGTTGATGGTCAGATTTCCAAAGATGGTTTGGTTAAATAAAACAAAATAATCTTTTTTTCCTACGATGTTTTCCATTTAATTCGATAGATTAAACCAAAATAAATCTGGATAATAGTTAAGTATTCTAAAAGTAGTAGTGAATTGAGGAATAGAAGGGTCGGTTATAATGAGGTTTTTTCTAACCCATTCATTTAGGAATATTATGAATCATAAGCGAAAGACGCTACTCTTTGCTCTAAGTATCTTTATTTCAATGACTATTCTATTTTCCTTCACTATCTGGACGCAATCTTCTGAAGATTTTCTTATTGATGATTTTATGGGTGATGTTGATTACGAATTGAGAATTCATTCTTTTAATCCAGCAACAATACACGATATAACTAGTTGGCTTGAAAATCAATCCGAAGTCCTTTCTGCTGATG
>DAOUWQ010000046.1 GCA_030667035.1 Candidatus Heimdallarchaeota archaeon
ATAAAATTGATAAGAAAGAGTATTGATGCCGGTGTAAATTATATTGACACTGCATATAATTATCATAGTGATGAAAGCGAGCTTGTTGTAGCAAAGGCATTGAAAGATGGTTATCGGGAGAAAGTTACTCTTGCAACAAAAGCACCAATTTGGAAAGATGAGTACAACAAAGAAGAAAGCTTCGATCAATATCTCGATGAACAGTTGAAAAAATTAGATGTAGAAACGATTGATATCTACCTTTTCCATGCTTTAAATGCAAAAACATGGAAGAAACTGAATGAAATTAAAGGAATTGAAAGTGCAAAAAAAGCAAAAGAAGCAGGAAGAATAAATCACTTGGCTTTTTCATTCCATGATAAACCAGAGATTCTGAAAGAAATTATTGATTCTGGTGCATTTGAAGTTATGTTGGTACAGTACAATATTCTTGATACTGTAAATGAAGAAATGATCAAATATGCATCTGAAAAAGGCATAGGCGTTGTTATTATGGGTCCTGTAGGTGGTGGTCGACTTGCTGGTGAACCTCCTGAGGCGCTAGAACAGTACTTATTACCTGGAAAGAAGAATTTTGCTGATTTAGCTCTAAGATATGTTTGGAATAATCCATACGTTGATGTTGCTTTATCAGGTATGGGTTCAGACGAAATGCTAGATGAAAACCTTGCTTGGGCATCGAACAAAAATCATACTTTAACAGACCCCCAGAAAAAAATGGCTGATGAGTTAGGTATTAAATTCAAAGAATTGACAGATAATCTCTGTACAAACTGTAAATATTGTATGCCTTGCGAACAAGAAGTGAACATACCATTTATTTTTCAGGCGTTGATAAATTTCCAAGTTTATGGACAGGAAGATGTTGCGAAAAGAAGGTATGCAAAAATTGGTAAAGAGAAATTGGCTCCAGGAAAAAATGCAGAAGCTTGCACAGAGTGTGGTGAATGTGAACCTAAGTGTCCACAGAAAATACCTATTATTGATCAACTGAAGAAAGCACACGAAATTCTGACTTAACTAATTGTACTAATAAAAAATAAAAAAATAGCAGTTGAGAAACTGCTCTTAATTTTCTTTTTTTCATCTCATCCATTGTGCAACTTTGATTCCTTTCCAACGTTTTATTTCACCATTTTTTATGCCGATGAAATCAGGAATCATTCGAATAATGATGAGTAATGTGCAGCCCCAACTAAAAACCATTATTGGCCACGTATTCCAATACGTTCCATCAAGTACAGAAAATTGTCCTACAAGATAGAAAATAGTATATGTTACAGCAACAGATGCAGTCGCCATTGTACCTGCTATTCCACTATATCTGATTATAATTAACCAAATAAGTAAGGATACCCACCAAACGAGAATACCCCAGGGATTGATAACAATCATGGCTCCAGATAATACTGCAAATCCTTTACCACCTTTAAATTTCATCCATGGCATCCAACAATGACCTGCAAATGCTGCGATGCCACATAGTGCAGCTAGTAAATCCAAATGTGCAGGATCAGTAAATGTTAGAGAACTGAAAAAAATATAACGGACTAGAAATGTTCCAAGAAATCCTTTGGAAATATCTAAAGAAGCAGTTAATATTGCCCAACTATAACCAGCTGTTCGTACCGTATTTCTAGTGCTAACGGAACCAGAACCTTCATCACGAACATCTTTTCCAGTTACTAATTTAACGATAATCCAGGCAAATGGTAGCGAACCGAAAAAGAATCCTATAATTGGTGCTAAAATATAAGGATAAATCATATTTGCAAAATCTCCTGTTAGTAGCACATACTATTATTCAACTTTAAATAGATTTTTCACAGACGCTCTGATGGTTATAAAAGCACTTCTTTAACAAAAATTAATTCTTTGGCAAAAACTAAAAAAGCAGAAGAGTATAAAGAAACTAACAAACCAAAACAGAAGAGAGAATGATTAACTTGGTATCATGGAAAGAAGAATTCAAACAAGCAGGTTTAGAGTTGGGATACGATTTATTATTAGTTGCACTGATCATTTGCTGGATAGCTGCTATAGTAACTGCAATTCTAGAAGTTTCTCTTTGGATTGTCTTTGGACTTTTCTTTATTGGATGTGTTTTCTTATTTTCAATGTTTACTGTCTCACGAAATTCGGATGAAGCAGAGAAGAAAGCCCTTGCCTTGGAAAGTGCTGAAGAAGTAACAGAAGAAGATGAAAAAGATAAAAAAAGTTCTTTTTCAGAATGATTATTTTAGTAGGAGCTACTAATAACCTATTTTTCTTCTTTGATATCCTATAACACAATACTTTTTTGTCTAAAATTTAGAATTACTCTATCAGCTAATTTGTTGGTAAAAGTTTAATTGTACTTGATTTAGTGAATTAGCTTCATTTACACAATGAAAGAGCAAAATAATTTGAAGTAAAACAATTGAAATCCATTTGGAGAGAAAAAAATGCCGGAAGTAGGTCTTGGAGAATTTGATGATCAAGAAGTATTAAAGAAAACACTTGAGGCATTTGAGAAAAATAAAAAGGGAATTCAAGATCACATTATTGAAAGAACCGCAGTTGTTCCTGATGTAACTTTGGCAGAAATAGTGAAGGAATTCAATATCTCTACAGAACTCGCAAAAGCAATTTTTGTGCTAGAATTTGAGTATCAAATACCAAGAAAACTTTCAGCTGATTGTTACAAAGCTGAAATGAAAAGACTTACTGATGCTCAATATGAGTTGCCGGATATTTATTCTTTTAGAGTTAGATATTCAATGGAAGAAGGGTTTTGGATTAAATATTTAGT
Organism: Candidatus Heimdallarchaeota archaeon; assembly: GCA_030667035.1. Taxonomy (GTDB): domain Archaea; phylum Asgardarchaeota; class Heimdallarchaeia; order JABLTI01; family JABLTI01; genus JABLTI01. Next base: position 2,792 of record DAOUWQ010000046.1, read on the forward strand.
GGTAGACCTTCCGAAAAAGATAGAACAAAAAATGGTTAAACTGAAACATATTTATTGCTCTCTATTCGGAGACCTCGCTGGGGATAAAGAGGACGCAGCTGTATACATTATTGAAAGAGCTTTTATCTGCAGTGAGATAATTAGACCCGTTATTCATTCTTGGATGAAAGATCATCCTCGTGCAACGTATTCTGATTGTGTGAAAACCTTCTTGTGCAAAATCCAAAGAAAAGCAAGCGAAAAAAGTTTGACATTAGTTGAAGATATCGGCAATAGATTTCGTTTCCAGATGGAATCACTTAGAAGTATCCTTACTGAAATTCGCCCTCAAGGATGGATAATGAATGCAAAAGAAGAATATAATAAACTTTCAGAGAAATTAATGCAATACGAAAAGGAAAGTTATCTTGATTGGCGATTAGCAGCAGAAATTATTTTAGAAACAATGCTATTGAGAAATTTTGATGATAAAGCTATGGAAAAATCAGATTTTGTAGTAAAAGAAATGCCAAAACAAAAAGAAAACATTGTAACTCAAATGATAACTACAAAAAAGGAAAAATATATCACAGATGATATTTCAGCAATCCTTACAAAACTAGTCGAATTACCAGATAAAGATCAGAAACCACTAATAAAAGAAATGATACAAGAAAATTATGACCATGCAACAGTCAAAAACCGAGAAAAGCCTGCTATTTTTTCAAAGATTTTTCTAGAAAGAATTATGACAGATCTTTCGATTAGACCTAACGAAATAACTAAGATAACGAAGAAATTTGATGTACAACTTATGTTTCGCTTGTCTCCCGCAGGAGGTAAAGAATTCCCTCACTTAGGAATAGATGATAAAATAACTGGATTACTCGAAGAATTTGTTGTGGACATTCTAAAAAGACAAAACGAACTAAAAATAATTTCTACAGACGCAACGTCGAAAGAGAATGCTGAACTTTCTCTTGGAAAGAGCGAAAAGCGTTCAGAAGAAATACACCCAATAAAGAAAAAAACAATGATTAGTAAAATAAAAGAATCAAGTGAAAAGGAATTATGGTTATTTATTAGAGATGAATACTTGAAAGAATTATTCGATAGTGAGAAGGAACTGGTAGCTGGAGCTAGAATTCTGAAAAAATACTCACTTGAACTGGGATTATTAATGACCGAGGGAGAAGCAACATCATATCTAACCTCTGAACTCGAAAAGAAAGGCTTCTCTATTGATAATTCAAGTACAGAAGATATTGATTCAAATGTTTGTAAAATCATTTTCAAACAACTGAAAGAATTGAGAAAATATTAAGGATAACTGTCTTTTTTTTTATCTATCCTCAAAAATTGAGAAGGACCTGCTTGAGACATTTTGATTGGTATTATCTGAAGAATTATCACCAATAACATCCTTCTTACGATAACTACGGCTCAAATTTTCCGCCCAATAATCTAGTTCAATTGGCATTTTATTTCTTACCTTCTCAAGATTAGTATATTGTGTTAAACAATCCCAATTATTTTATAAAAACAACCGCATTATCGAGATACTTACCTCAATATTAGCTTCTAAAGGAATTCATTATGAAATCGAGAAGAATAAAAGACCTTTTATACCGACAAAAACACCGATGGTTTTTCCCACAAAACATAAAAAGAATCAATAAAAAGTACAATTAGAAAGTAGTTAGACTACAAATCCAGAAAAATCAGTAATTTGTTTGACCAGATTGAAGGTGGTTAGAACAATAAACTCTACTAGACAAGCGAGTACTTTGTATTGAAAGATTTTGAAGGAAAAGAATGCAGTATAAATAATTGATAATAGGTTGACGAAAGAACAATGCCGATGAAAGAAGATTTCATAAAAGAATTAGAAATTTCTACATTCTCAAAACCAATTCTAAAAGAAATGGGGATAAAAGCAATCTTCTTAGTCACCTTTGATATTATTCTAGGACCAATAACCTATATCAATAAATTAACACCAGAAAAAAGCGAGTACCTAGAATTCTTGGAGAATCTAGCGCACCTGGGAGAATTTTACACCGGAATATCACACGCGCAAATAGATAAAGTAACAACAAGAACAGGGGAAGAGATGATAGTTGGACGAGCAACAAGAAAAGTAAATGAAACAGAACTAATTGATATCGCAGTTGCTTTAGTAGAAACAACAGAATATCAAAATGAAATAGTCAAAATGCTAAAATTCGTTGTGAGAACGTCATATGGCAACCCAAAGAACTTTTGTGACCTATTAGATAGAGTACTGTTAGAATATCAGGACCTGGGAAAGAAAAAAACAGAGGCAGGAAAATTCGCTGTATTCAAAGATGCTTCAAAGGAAAAAGTAGCGAATCTAGCAAAATTATATCACAATTGGAAAGGAGTACTATTCATAGATTTTGAAGGAGATAATATAAACAGCTCTTTTATGCCCGATTGGATTGAAGCGAGTAAAATAAACTCGCAAGAAATAGCTCAAAAAACAAGAAATATGTACGCAGAAGGAGTTATCATCCCAAGATCAAAACAAATATTCTCGATGGTAAGTATAAAGGGAAAACAAGTAATAGCTGTTTCAACAAATAACTCAAGATATGTAACAATAATATTTCCAACAGCTGATGGTATGACAAAAATATCTACAATAGCAGAAAATATGGATATTATTAACGAGGCACTGAGTGAAGTGGGAATGCAGTTCAGCTCGGAAGCAATGAAGAACGCTCTCGAGATGATCGATAAAAGAATACTGGAAAATGATATCAGCGCGTTAATGAAAGAGGTAATTGTAGTAATGCTGAGAGCAGCAGAACTGATGCCAAAGAAAAAGATAAAACAAGAAGAATTTGAGGCATTTCAGGGGGAAATACAAAAGAAATATTTCAAAGGAATGAATAAAGCATTTGAAGAATTTGAGGGCACAAAAACAATCCTAGAAATATCTCGAACAGTGAATGTTAGTTTAGACAAAATGGCTGATTTTGTAGTGTTTTGTATGACAAGGGGAATTTTGCAGGTCTTTACTAAAAATGGACGAACAAGAAAAACAGACGGAAAAGTTGTTGTCTAGGTTAGTTCGAACAAGAAAGACAATTATTCTATATAAAAAGAACTTTTTTTGAAAGAAAAAACTCAGAAATAGTAGTAAGTTATTAAAAACCATTTTCTAATATAATAATTGGAAATGGAGTACTACTATTTGGTATATGGGAGAAATAATGTTTGTAATAGTGACTTCTTTTTCTAGAAATGAAGAGTATTTGATGAGCTGGGTGTAAATAATTGCTCGCTCCAAACTACTCAAAAAAAGTTGGAAATAAGTATAACCGGTTTATAGAAGGGAAGAAAATGTATCAAGACGAAAAGGGAAATTTTCATAGAACAGATGCAGAAGAACATGTTTTTTGGGGAATGAGACTACTAAAAATAGGGTTCATTCTATTAATAATAAGCTTTACAGCATATTTCATAGGATCAATAATTGAAATTAATCTTGGGTTAGAACATTACTCAATAAACCCATTCTATTACCCACTTGAATCCTCATCATATTATTCAATGCAAGTATTTTTGGCAATATTCAATGTTGGTTTTACAGGATCCATTTATGTGCTTGGAATAGGAACATTGTTTTTGAGTAGGCTCTTACCTGAGCCTGTAAAAAAGAGCTTGAAAATAACGGGGATATTATATCTAATATTAGTACCTCTGAACTTGTTAAATTTTATAATTGTCTATATTTTGCAAGCAAACTACGCATACCCCGGTACTCCCAGACTATACAACGCAATAATCCTCACAAGCTATTCTGCAGCAGTATTAGAATTTCTAATGCTGATAGTAATAGCATTGATGTTGGCAAAAGAACTGAAATTAATGAAGGATATGCAAAGAGGAAAAAATGGCACGGTAGTTTTACCAGGGATATTAGTAGCATTTTTCATCATCTGGTTAATAGGGGGAATAATGTATTACGTAGCAGTAAACTTGGCGCAACCATTTAGCACACTGGAACCACTAATAACCGCAGCAATATATGTAGAAGGAATAGGACAAATACTATATTGTGCAACAGCAGTAGGAGTATTCATAGCACTACTAGTAAAAGCAAACAAAATAGCGATAACTCCTTTAGCAGCAATGAACCATAAGAGTTACTACTAACAAACGATAAATAAAAAAAAAACAAGCAAGCGAGTGTGCGAGAAATTGACAGAGCAACATGTAGTAAAGAAAATGGCTAAAATTCATTGTGCGAAGGGACCAAAGAACTGTAAGACATGTCGAGAATATGCTAAAGAGATAAGATATGAACTATTGGATACTGATCCACAAGAAAATGAATTAGCTGCAAGACCGATGATAGAGTTAGAAGTAATGGGAGAAAAAACATGGGTAACTTTTGATGTGATAGCCTATTTTGATACAATGGACGAATTACAAGAATATACAGCAAAAAACGACATCAAAATTGAGCAAATAATAGATGAATGACTCCCGAAAAAGGGTTCTACTTGAAATTAACAGCAAAAGAGCAAAAAAGAATATCTACCAGAGCCAAATTAACAGCAAAAGCTAAGAGAAAAAATTTTATTCTAAGAGTGAGAATAGTAAACTATGAGGAAAGGTTTTAATACTCCCACCTCAGAACAAAACAAGTCGAAAGACGAAAAGTCGGGGTGGAAAACAAGAGATAAAATCGCTTGTAGACCATTTGCTCATTAGAGCAAAAGTTTAAAAAGAAAAAAATTCACCGACAGAGATTAGTTTCCTCATGAAACTGCTCGCACCGTATTGAAGGCGACAATCCGACTAGGAGCATACTGCTCTAGAATGACAGGTTGCAAAAATCCAAGCGAGCAAACAATGAAAAGAAGAAACTAAAAAATCTCAAAAACTCAAAAAAAATCTATCAATTTATGTTTACTATGAGATCCCGAAATAAAACGGTTCGGGGTTGATGAAAACCAACTCGCGCTATTATATATTACCCCCAATAGAATAAAGCAAATTGCATGGTAAAAAGACATGTAAAGGTTGTACAAACTAATAATTCCTACTG
>DAOUWQ010000056.1 GCA_030667035.1 Candidatus Heimdallarchaeota archaeon
CTTTGGACATTAGTTTAGCTTCAACAGCTAACAAAGGATTGTCTGTCGCTGTTGGTGATGAAATCATTTTAGCTAATGAAATTGCTACTATGGATATTACAGGTACTGGCGATTTGTATGAATTAATAAATCAAACACAAATCACATCCATAGAATCAGAATTCGAGTCAATTCAAGATCAGACAATGTTAAAATACATCGTCACTGAAGTTGAAGGGCTTTACTATAAATGTGATGCTTTTGTTTATGATTTTGGTACAAAATCATTGGTTGCTTCAGATTTACCAGTTGTTTTCAATGGCTTTTTAGGAGCAGTTGATATTCAAACACCACCTATGATCTATGAAACGGTTACAGAAACAATTTCAACTAAAGGACCAGTTGCTTCAGCAACATTTATTCCAGCTGTTGCACCAATAATAACTCCTGATTTTGATATCTACGGTGGCTATTTTGTGCTTGCAGATACAATTGTAGGCGTCTATTTAGATGACATATTAGACTTTTTACCATTAACAGACCTTGGTGGTCTTGTTATCAATGCTGTTGATGGAGACTTCTTTATGTCTGAGAAAAGAGGTTATTATTACTTCCAAGAATCATTCGATGCTGATATTTCAATAGAATTAGAACAAGTTCTAAGTCCTTTAACAGCTGATGTGACACTCGCTTTTGATGTTGATGCAACTCTCATAGAAGAAGGTTGGTTAGCCTATCACGAATCTGGTGTTGTCGCAGGAATGCGAATGAAATTAGATGTTAATATTGGAATAACTTCTGACACTACACTTTCAGGTCTACCTACAGGCCAATTGACAATCAATGTTGACTTTAAGATATCAAATCCTGATTATAATCCCCCTGATCCAGTGGGTGGAGGCGTTATCCCTGGTTATACTTGGTTAGTTGCAATTCCAGCTTTGCTTGGTCTTGCCGCTGTTGGTTGGATTTCTCGCAGAAGAAAATAGCATTAACCTACTAAACGTGCGGAAATTTCGCACATCTCTTTTTTCTTTTTTTTTGTCTTTCTCATTTGTTTTTGAATTTAGCTGTTTTTATACCAAATTTATCTAGTGTTTCACTGAAAAGGAGTAAACACTAACTATCTTGAGTGTAGTATTTGCCCCCATTTTAGGGATTTTGTGAGTAGATAATCTTAGAAAAGTCTGTGATCAAATTGGCTTCGGAAATTGATGAGAACACTACAGAACTGAGTAAGTTCAAATATTTTTGGAATGTGATTTCAGATGGTCCAAGAAAATTATGGATTAAACCAGAAACAAGGATTATTTTTCTTTTAATACTTGCTCGTTTACTGTTCATTATTTTCACTCACTGGGGGATGGATTTCGATTTTTATATTGAAATTTGTGAAAGGATTTTGAACGGAGAAATGCTTTATACCGATATTGATTCCACTCATATGCCATTAGTTGATCTAATTTATCTCGCAATGTATACTATTTGCCCCTGGAAAGGGAATATTATTGCAGTGCGTATTTTTCTAAAATTTCCTTTTCTCTTAACCGATATTGGAATTGCCTTAGCAGTAATGAAAATTATTGAATTTACTCGTAAAAAAGAGTTTTCAGCAAATAATGAATTGACAGCTGAACAATTTGCTAGTATTAGAAAAGCAAAATTGATTGCCGGTTATTTTGTTGCCTTTAGTTTACCGCTAATCTTTCAAACTGGAGGAGGAAGATACGATAGTTTAATGATATTCTGCTTTACGATGGTAGTTTATTATCTTCAACGAAAGAATTGGTTTGGAGTAGCCTTTTTTGCTGCTTTAGGTACTTCTGCAAAATACATTGGCATTATTTTCCTTCCCTTTGTTATCTTTTGGTTACGTAAAGAAGATTTCAAACCATTTATTTTTGGTTTACTCCTCGGGTTTTTACCGATTTATCCTTTTCTTATTATTTGCCCTGAAGATTTCATTAACACTATCCTAAATCGTAGTAGCCATATCGCTTATGGTTTTTCAATATGGCATGCGATTTACATCGTTTGGAATAACTTTTCTGTAAAAAATGTTGGTAATATTGAAGCAACTTATGCTGGTGGTGATGAACCTTGGTTTGTAAGTGATCTCTATATGCCTGTTTTCATTACTGTTTATTCACTTATTTTTGTTTTTTATATAATAAAATGGTGGAAGACTATGCGCTCTGAATCTATTGATCAACAATCACTGTCAACAATCACTAGTTTAGTTTTCATCCCGTTGTTTATCTTTAGTTTAACCTTTAAGGCAATTAACATCCAAGTATTAGCTTGGTTTATTCCATATATTGCATTGTATAGCAAACTCGAATTGAATTTGGAATATACTTTCCTAACTTTAGTAAATGGTGTTGGCTTGGCTATCTATGGTGCATATAACCCGGTTTCTTTTGCTGAATTAATCAATGATGCCGCTGGAGAAGGATCATTATTCAACCTTATTTTGATTCAACCAATAATCTATATTCAAGAAAATACTTCAGAAACAGTTTGGGTTACTGTTATTTTTGTTTCAATAATCTGGTTTCTAATTAGAACTTTAGTTGAATTATCTCTCTGCTCATAGGTATTGTTTTCAAATGCGCCTAAATTAAAACCTACTTTGAACTTGTAGGTTGGTAATTTATCGTTTTTAACTTTGAAATTTAATATTCAAATGATTTCTAAATGTTTATTATTAGTAACTTTCAAGATGATATTATCATGGCTCTATGTGACTATCCTGGATGTGAGCGAAAAGAAGCGCTACCATTCAGATGCAAATATTGCGGTAAATCTTTCTGTACAAAGCATCGTCTCCCAGAAAATCATGCATGTGAACAGTTACATTTGAGCAAATCGCCTATCTCTATTGCGCATGAATCTAAAATTGCAGTTAAAGGGCAGGTTGATGATCAAACTTCAGATAGTCCTGCTAAAGATCAACGATTTACAACTTACGATTTTGATGATGATGATTCACAATATTACGGCCAGGGTTCAGACGGGACAGTTTACAATATAAAACCAACCAAAAGACAGACACAGCGAAAAGCAATGTTCTCTCAAGTGGGTGATTCTTTTACTACCGGAAAAGAATTCTTAGACATAATCATTGGCTCTCTAATTGTTATTCTTTCTTTTGGATTCACAGCAATTTTGATGTCCAATGTTCGTTGGGCATTTTCTGGTTTCCTTATAGCAATTATTTTAGTATCATATCTTTCTACAATAATTCCTCGAAAATTGCTAGCAAAGAGATTTGGTTGCACCTCTAGATATATGTTAACTAAACTTGGTCTGCTAATTTCAGCATTAACTATTATCTCTCCAATAAAGTATCTAAGTCCTGGGATGTTAGTAATTCCTGAGCTAGATTTTATTTCAAAGAAGAGAAGTGGTATAATTAGTGCTATTGGGTCAATAATCAATATTACTCTTGGAGTAGCTTTTATTCTTCTTGGAATATTTTTAGCTGATCCCTCAATAGCAATTTTAATGCTAACAGGTGCTTTCATCACTTCACAAATAACTCTTTTGCGATTAATTCCAATGAGATTTTTACCTGGTAAGCGCATTTTAAATTGGAGTTGGGCAATTTTTACAATTATGCTAGTTTTAACATTAGCAATCTTTATCATGTCAATTCTTTTAGGAGTTATGGGTGTTCGAATAATAACCATCTAATTTCTAATTGCAATTGCAATGTTTTCTTTTGAAAATTTATGAATGGCTGGTAGAATTGTTAATGAAGATATTAGAAATAACGCAATAATAAATATTGGAATTCCAAGGTAGTCGAAAGTGAAAGTGTAAGGAAGAATATTGTGACTGGTAAAGATCGGTCGATTTATTGCAATTGAAAACAACGCAAAAGGTACTCCAATAATTATTCCAGAAATGATTGCTACAACATTTACTATGGATAATTCGCTCAAAATTAATGACAAGAGATTTTTAGTAGAATTTCCGATTGTGTTCAAAATAGCATTATTTTGCTTTCTTTGTGATAATAGAAATTCTAGATTTGAAATTATTATTATTATTGCTATTATATTTATCATAACGATTTGGGAAATTATAAACGCATTTACTTTTGGAATGTAGAGGTTAATATATTGACCAATAAATTGTTCGTTAATGACCTCAGGGTTTACTGTTAAAACATCATTAAGTTCCAATAATTCTTTAACTATCTCGTCAAAATTTGTGCCCTCTGTTTGTTTTGCAAAGAATAGATTTGAGTCAGAAACTGCATAATCATTTTGCATCTTTCTCTGATTTATCAAAATATATTCTTGATTTGATTGTCCAATTTCCACATTTAAACCATAAGCTAAACCTAATCCAGGTGCAGAATGGATGATTCCTGAGACATTGAAAATTTCGATATAACTTCTATTCGGCATACCGGTAACAGGAATAATCGAACCAACTGTTAGATTTAGTTTTTCAGCGAGAACATCACTTACAATTGCTCCATCATGAGTATTATTCAGTATTTGCAATGCAGTTTCTACATCACCATTTTGAGTTGAAGCAATTTCCCAACGACCGATATCATGATATTTTATTGGATCAATTCCAATGACTGTAACGCTATTGTAAATTAACTTGCCTTCTGCACTAAATACAGGCATTACATCATCTATACCTGTGATGTTGTTTAAAGTATCAATAAAGTCAGAATCCACAAAGGACGTTTGAATGCGAAAATCTGCTCCATTATTATAATATTGTTCATTTGAGATATTTTTATAATTTGTTGCATACAAATTTAAATAGAAAATATTCACACTTGCTAAAATAACTAGAACCAAAAGTATGGAGGAAATCTTCGAATTAGAACTTTTAAACGTGTTTGCAATAAAGAAGGCATTGTTTTTGAATAGTTTATCATAAACTTTCTTTATTTTACCTAAAATTGCTTGCATACCAATTGAGGCAATAAATGAAAAGAGTAATACTAATAAAATAATGAGTAAGAATACTATCATATTTTGTTCTGTTTCCTCGATTGTAAAATTAAATACTTCATTAATATCACCAAATGATAAAATACTAAAAGTAAGCAGTAATGCTAAAATGGCTACAAAAGCTGAAGAAATAGCAATTATTAAAGCTATTTTTTTAATTCTTGCTCGACTCTTCTTTTGGTGATCTTCTAAATTGTTATCAAATATATCATTGAATTTTACTATTGCAAAAATACCTGTAATCAAAAGTACACTTAAACAAATATAGAGCAGCATAGAATAAGGAAATATTACGCTGCGAATAAATTCGGTAAATGCTGCCCAAGTAAACGAACCTGAAGCAAAAGCTGGTATTAATGCTGAAACGACAAAAGAACTTGCTATTGAAATAACAAAGCCAATTATTGCAAGTATCAGGAATTCTAATAATATTATACCGAAAATCTGCCATTTTTCACCTCCCCTTTCCTTAAGGGTATCAACATGTTTCTTTCTCTTTTCTAAGACAATGTTAGTTGTGAATAATGAGAGTATTATACTTATTACTACAACTGGTACTGCAAAAATCAAAGCAGTTTTAGAAACACTATAAGATTGTTCCAATTCTTGTGTGGGTGCACTAAGAATCAGAGATTGAGAAGATTGAAAAGCAATTTTTAGTCTACTTGTTAAATCTTCAATTTTTTGCAAAATTTGATCTATGCCATCTTTCTTGAGTTCATTAATATCACACTTCACTAACATTTCAGGTTGCAAACCATTTTGTTTCATAATAGTTGTATGGTTTACCATATTTTCTGTTAGAAAAATAATTGAATCTTTTAGAAATGTTATCGGCAAGGTTCTTTGGAGCATTGATATCGTTGGAATTGTTCGATATATTCCTCTAATTGTTACATTATAGAAATGCTCGAGATCACAATTGAAGAGATACACCTCTCCCATCTCTGGACCATTTTTTGCAATACTAACGTTCATTTTCATGCCGGGTTCAATCTCATACCCATAAATTCTTTCAAGCTCTTCAGCTTCAAATTCACTAATTAGTACTTCATTTTCCTCTATCTCAAAATCGCCTCTAACAAGGAATTGTGATTGGATTCTTTCTATCGATTCATGTGGTAAAAGTATTAATGACGTTAGGGATACTGGGTCGTTCATATCATCTTGGTCATCTTCAGGACTGAAACGATAAGTTACTGGTTTCTCTTCAGCATTGAAAAAAGCAATATTGTAATAGATTTCAGATACTTCTTGAACAATAAGATCATTTTCTAAGAAATCTTTGATGTAAGGTAAATCATCATATAAATAAGCAGAAACTTTTAGCTCATAATCTTGATCTACTAAAAAGTCTCGAGCAGCTAAATCTTCAGCTGTTGAAGACCATAATTGTAATGAGAGCAATAAAGTGATTGCTATTATTATCCCTAAAGTATAGAGTGTTGATTGCTTTTTATTGTTGGAAATGTTTTTCCAAGCTGACTTGAGATAGAATGCAAAGCCCATTTTTCAATCACTCTTCGGGGAACAAGAGCTAATGGATTATTATAACTCCTAATTGTTAGTTTGCTAAAGTATTAATAATACTTAGTTAAACCTTGATAATTCCTCTAAATCGATGCTTTTCAATTTATATATTAAAAAAGTGTGCCTTCATTAGTTTCTAAAGAGCATTGTAAATTAAGATTAGTTGTTAAGCTAGATAAGAAAGATTACGTATATTGCGAAATGATAATTTACTGATAGAAAAGGATGTACTTGTAGTGAAAAAAAATCTTGCACTAAAAATAATTGGTATTGATTGTTCGGGTTGTGCAAAAAACTTTGAAAAGAAGTTATTAGCTGAACCTGGAATACTAGATGCAAGGATTAACATAGCTTACAAAAAGTTGTTTGTTGATTATGACTCCACTATAACCACAGAAGAAGATATTTTTGCAATAGTAAAAAATTCCGGTTATTCAATTATTAAAGATGACGACTTAACAAAGAGTAAAAGGGATTCTAAAACTTCCAAAAAGATGATTTTCGCAAAGAGTATTTTTCAGAGAAAGGAAGTTTATACTACAGCAATCTCAGGAGTTTTACTTCTCATTGGGGCTCTTCTGGAATTTGTTTTTGAATATTATTTAGCTTCTCTAATTGTTTTTATTTTTGGTACCTTGATTGGTGGCGTTTTCATCTTTAAAAAAGCCTTTTTCTCAGCAAAAAGTCTCAATTTGGATATTAATGTTCTTATGACCATTGCTGCAATTGCTGCTTTGATAATTGGCGAAGAGGTCGAAGCTACAAGTATAGTTTTTCTCTTTTCTATTGCTGAATTAGCTGAATCGTTTAGTGTTGAGAGAGCAAAGAACTCAATTGAGAAATTAATCGATTATGCTCCTTCTGAGGCAATTGTAATTATTGACAAGAATGAACGCATTATGTTAGCAGAGGACGTCGAGGTAAATTCACATATACTTGTTAAACCAGGTCAACGCATTCCTCTCGATGGAGAAATTTTCTCCGGTAATTCATATGTTAACCAAGCTCCAATAACAGGGGAATCACTCCCGGTTTCAAAAACAGTCGGTGATGAAGTATTTGCAGGAACGTTAAATGAAGATGGTGCCTTAACAATCAAAGTAAC
>DAOUWQ010000040.1 GCA_030667035.1 Candidatus Heimdallarchaeota archaeon
ATTGATTCGTTGTATAATGAAGGCGGTTGGAGTCTTAGTTGGCATTTTGAAATAGATAATGTTCCCCCTGAACAACCCGTGCTTCTTTATCCAATTAATTATTTTCAAACAAGTGAAAACCCAACTCCCCTATATTGGTTAAGTGCTAGTGATGCTATTCTTTACCATATCCAAGTTGATAATGACTTATACTTTAGTAATCCGATTGTCGATAATGATACTGATCAAGTGAATATAATGATTCCTGATTTGAGTGATGACTTCTATTATTGGAGAGTTATGGCTAAAGATGGAGCAGATAATTGGGGTTCTTATTCAGATTATAGCACCTTTGTAGTTGATACAATTTCACCAGTAATTTCTAATTCAGGAGTAACTCCCACAACACCAGACGACAATGATACTCCAGTGTTCCATTGTAATGTAGTGGATCAATATGGTTTACGATGTACTGTAGTTCTACATTATAGAATTGATAGTGGTATTTGGTATAATTATACAATGCACTGGATTAATGTTGATACCTATGAATACGTGTTTTCTGTTTTGCCTTATGGTACTTTATTTGAATACTATTTTAGCGCTTATGATAGTGCTTATCCTTCAAATAGTGCCTTAGATGACAATGGAGGATCCTATTATAATTTCACAGTTATCTCACATGATACTACTGGTCCAACAATTAACGGTATTATACAAGAACCTGATAATCCACACGAATTAGACTTGATCACTATCAGTGCTAATATAACTGACTCAAGTGGAATTTTTTGCTCAAAACTGTTCTATAGACTTAATGGTGGCGAATGGGTATATGATGATATGGTTCTAGATACGGGAGATACTTATACTACAATTATTGGCTTCCTATCTGTTGGAGATGTAGTGGAATATTATTTTGAAGCAACGGATTATTCACCAATATTTAATGTCGGGATAAACGATAATAGCGGTTCTTATTATGGCTTCACAGTGGGTACAAGTGATTCAACAGGACCATTAATATCCAATATCCATTATACTCCTAACAATCCGAATGAAACCGATATAATTACCATTATTTGTGATGTAACTGATATTAATGACGTCCAATCAACTGACCTACACTATCGGCTTGATGGTGGAGATTGGATGATTGTCAACATGTTGCTAGTTTCTGGTCAACTATATGAAGCAAATATTGGTTCTTTCAATTATGGAGTATTTGTTGAATGTTTCATCTCTGCTATTGATAACCACACAGTACATAACGTTGCTGTTGAAGACAATGGTGGATTATATTATAATCTCACAATTGGTTCAAGTGATGTTTCAGGTCCTTTGATTTATTGGATTCTTTTTTTTGAGGAAGAAACTGATGCTTTAGATTCAATCATAACTTGTTATATTTTTGACATAGACAACAGCGTTCTCAATGTCACATTCTATTATCGTTTAAATGGCGGTTCTTGGCTAGCTATTGAAATGCTCTCGGATGGTGGAGATGCTTATACAGTAACTATTGGAATCTTTGAATGTGGTGATGTTATAGAATTCTATATAATTGCTACCGATGATTCACCAAGTCAAAATACTTCAATAGATGATAATGAAGGAGCCTATTACGAAATTGTCGTTAGATCAGGGGATGTTACTGGACCAGAGATTACAGATATTGTTCACAGTCAAAACCCTACAGATACTGATTTGGTCAATATTACATGTACAGCATGGGATTATCAAAATGAAGTTCAATCAGTAACACTCTTTTACAGAATTAATGATGGTTCTTGGGCAAGTACTCCTATGACTTGGGTCTCAGGAGACTTGTACGAAGCATCCATCGGTCCGTTTACTGCAGGCGATGTAGTAACTTACTATTTTGTATCTGTCGATGATTCACCTAACCACAATTCAGCTACAGAAGATAATTACGAAGCATTTTATAGCTTCACGATAGCTGAAAATACCGCGAAAACATCACTCTATTTCGTCTTACCTTTAATAGCAGTATTTTCATTAGCAGTATTAATAAGAAAGAGAAAGTAATTTCTTTCTTATTCGTATCCTTTTTTTATTTTTTTTAAAATATAACTTTAGATAAGTTGAATTTTTTCCATGCTGATTGTGTTATCATTGGTATCAATATCAACAAACAAAGTTCATTGTTTTTATTATTTTAGACTTTAATATTGAGTCAGCTTCATTTTACCATCTAAAACGCAGGTAGCATTTCCACCAATGTAAATTTCTTTAATGATATCATTAACAGAAACCATTTCCACAATAATTTCGCCAATTCGACCTTCATTTGATTGTTGAATAAAAGTGGTAATAATTTTAGAGCCTGAGGTGGGAATTAACTTATGCTCAAAAACATACGCTGCTATGCCTGGATTACTTAATCCAGTTATAAGATCCTCAAAATAATTCCCAGATCCATTATTACTTCCACTAGGATTAAAAACTCGAGTGTAAATTTTATTGTCAGGTTGTGATTCGTCAGTATAAAATAAACAAATGAATTCAACATTATTTTCAGTAGCAAGATTAATCAATTTGCTTCTATTCTTAACAACTTTATTGAGAGCTTCTTTACTTGTTAAAGGAACCATAACTGACCAATGATTCATCTTTACAGCTTGTATTAGAACATCTCTGCGAATATCTTCAGGAGCTAATCCTAATGCTTCCGCCATCATACTATTATCATAATCAATTCTACGAAATTCTGCTTTTTCTTTCCAATCAAGCATGATCATCAATTGTTGTAGCTCGCGTCCTTTTGACTGGACAAGTAAAGGAAAAACACCGTCTTTTGTTTGAACGGTTATTACATTGGTGACTCCATCTTTCAAAGTAACTTGTTTTTCTGTAATCATAATAAAAGTTGAGCCAATTAAACTGTGATAATCACATATGATTTCCTCGTGTCTAGAATAGGAATTTATTTTGAAATCAGATTTACCATCACTTGAATCGCCGATAAAAACACCTTTCGAAGCATTCATCCCTCGAATAATAGATGTTTTTTCTTCTAATGTTAAATTCTCCCCATAGAGCACTACAACGAGAGAATTACCTTGAAATGGTTCTTTTGTAAAAACATCAACTAATTTTAAATCAACCTGTTTTGCTGTCGCTTTTCGTTGGTATACCATTCAAAGATCTCCATTGTTAACAATAATCCATTCTATTTACTTCTCACTCGATTGAATGAAAATCTTTGCATTTAATTTTATTGATGTTTTCAAAATCACTAATAAAAGAAAAAATTAATTCAAAAAGAGTAAATTTGAGGTTGATAAACCAACCTCAACGATAGGTAGAATTACTACATTCCAAGTTTTGCTATTGATTTGCTAGGATCAAGTTCTTTGCCTGCTTGCTTAATATCTCCACGTAGTTCTGCGGGCATCCTGGATGGTAATCTATGGTTCGTTTCTTCATCTTGTGCATAAGCGAATATAAACGTTAGATATGCTGTCTTCATTGGTCTAAAGATAAAGAATGTTGGAACATTGCCAAATACTAACATTGGAAGAATTGTAACCAACATAGCCACTGTCCAAGTAATATCATCACCTAAAGCACCTTTGAGAATAAGCCCAACGATAGCACCAATTACACCATAGATGAAAAAGGCAATCACTTGAATGAATGACATTCCTCTGGCTACACCAGTTTCACGAATAAGAACATCCATATAGTATTTTTTCAACAAGGCGAAACTTCTAGTTACACCATCTTTGAATTTTCTACCTTCGATAGCAATTGCTGGGAGAGTAAAGTAAGTAAGATATTTGAAGATAATTCCCATAAGGCTGGCAACTATTCGAGCCAAAATAGCAAAAATAATTCCTGCAACATTACCTTGTTTACTTGTCCTTGCAGCAGAATTCCTGAGCATTTGTTGAATCCAAGAAACTAAAGCAGTAACTATACCAAAGACTAAGATTGGTCCAAATACTCCTGCGACATTTCTTACACAGAACTTCATATCTGGATCTCTTTTACGATACCATTCGTAAGCATAGGTTGTGTTGATTGCCTCTGCAACATAAAACATACCATAGTAAATAACAAGCTGCATCAATGAAGCTAAAGACCCTAATATATATCCTATCGCTGGGCTTGTTTCTTGGAACGTCATTACTAAATATGCGAATATCGCACCCATTGTTATGAGGTTAATAATAGATACCAATGTCACAAATAGTGGGGCGATAATCATTCCTTTTTCTGCGAGAACAACTCTACCGGTAAATTTCATAAATTCACCTGCTCGCTTGAACTTTCTAAAATTAGTAAGCATTCCAATGATTAATCCTAATGCTGGGAGAAGCGGTCCAAGAGCACCTAATGGATTAAATGGAATAATGAAAATTACTCCAACAATTGCTCCAATGATGTAAAAAATACATCCTGCATAAACAATAATATGTCCAAATTTTGCTACTAAAACTAATAGTAACCAACCAACGAAAAATCCAATTGCTGTTAAACCTACAACAATGAGAAGTATAACCCACCAATATTGTGCAATAGTTGCTCCAGTTCCTACTATTATTACCATCAAGTCATCAAGAAGGAGAGAAATTATTTCTCCAACAGTTTCAGTTGAACCTTCAGGCGTTAGTCCTAGTAAGAGGATGAAACATAAAATTCCTATTCCTACAAATATTAGTGAAGTTATGGAGTAACCTAAAATTGCTCCTTTGTTTGCTGGCTTTGGGTTTATTTTTCCTACAGCTGCCATATAATAATCCTCAATAGATAGTTGAATAATTCTGATTTTCCATAGCAGCGAATCCTTATAATTATATTGCTAATTTATTCTTCATATGATGGAAATTATTTTATTACTATGAACAACACTCGAAGGTATCGATTATTACCACTCTGGGAGAATTCCGTAGATGTCTGATGAGAAACAATCAATTCCTGTTGAAGAAACAAAGAATGCAATACGAATCTCTAATGTAACAAAAGTATACGGAGCAACAATTGCACTTGCAGGAGTTTCCTTTGAAGTAAAGCAAGGAGAGATATTTGGTCTCTTAGGTCCAAACGGCGCAGGAAAAACTACTTCGATTAGAATTCTTAAAGGAATGATAAACCCGACCTCTGGAGAAGCATTTATTCTGGTGAAAAGAATAAGTGACGACCCTAATTGGGCAAAAGAGCATACCGGTTATTTACCTGAAGAAGGCAGTCTTATTGGAAGATTAACTCCATTAGAACTTTCGGAATTCATTGGTGGGTTATTTGGTGTTTCAGCAGCAAATTCTAGAAATAGATCTATAGAATTATTCCGTATGTTTGAACTCTATGAAAAGAAAGATGAGCTTGTAGAGAAACTCTCTCGAGGGATGAAACAAAAATTATCTATTATTTGCTCTCTTATACACGACCCGGACATCCTTCTCATGGATGAACCTTTAGCCAGCTTAGACCCCTCCGCAGCTAAAATGGTAAAAGATTTCATTAAATACCTTTCTCGCGAAAAAGAAAAAACGATCATTATTTCATCGCATCGTTTATCCTTGGTAGAAGATGTTTGTGATCGAGTAGCAATTATTCATCAAGGAGCAATTATTGCAGAAGGAACGCCAAAAAGCATCATGCAAGAAACAAATACTAATTCGTTAGAAGATGCTTATTTAGCTGTTATACCCGGCTACAAAAGCCCTGTAATTACAAGTGAAGGAACAATTGTTGAAACTGCAGCTGAGAATAATAATCTCGAAGTTTCTGAGCAATCCGAATTGAAAACAGATGAAAGTCTAAATTGATTTTATTGGAGAATTAAACATGGAAAAAACAATTCGCTTTCAAGAAAAAGTTCACCCACAATGGTGGTATGTTTTTCTCGCGGATTTGCGTGTTCGTACCTCTCGGTTTCGATTTTTGGGTAAATTTCGATTTGTTCTTCCCTTTTCGATGATAATCCTATTTATCATCCAGTTTATTTTAGTCATCACTAGCGAATTTAGCACTGAATTTTCTGACACATTTTCTGTTATAATAAATGAAGGGGCGTTTATAGCTGAAACGATAATTACAGCATTCATTATTTTCACAGCCTTTAATTCAAGTATCAGTTACTTTGGACAAAATACAACGGTGGAAGAACTAGAATTAATATCGGGTTCACCAATAAGCACTCGAGCGTATTTATTTGGCAAATATCTGAGTATGCAAATTAATTACCTAATTTTTGTTCCATTCATTATGATCGCTCAAGTTGAAGTAGCCAAACTAGCTGGTATTGGTATAAATTGGTTCTATCTCTTTTTCCATTTTGCTGCTCTTACTGTCTTGTTTTTCTCGCTAAGTTGGCTGGGGTTAACACTTGGCCCTAAAGCAGTCTTTAACATTGATAAGCAAAGAAAAGGTCAGAAAGGTACAAGAAATATTGGTTCGCTTCTATTGAGTTTGCTTGTGGTCTTACAATTTTTCATACCAATTATTTTAGCTTTGGTTTTAACACCAGAGCAATTTGAAATTGGCTTTACTTATGTACCAACGGGGTGGTTTGCGAAGCTGGCTCAAGAGATATTTTTCTCACAATCAATTGATTTAATCCCTTCGATGTTTGGATTATTAGCTATCTTTTTCGGTTCAATATTTCTAGTAATAGCTTATTTTAGAACTAATTTTTCACTAAACCTGGAAAACTTCGAAGCACTAACTGGTGAAGTTTCCACTAATTCAAAAACACCCATAGCGGTAAAGTTTATTGATAAATTACCCTTACCTCATAAATACTCAATCAAGACTTTTTATTTATTGAACAAAAGAAAAAATTCACTCAACCGAATTGTAGATATTGGTTTTATTATTGGTCTAATTGGTATAACAATTGTGGGTTTCATATACGATCAATATGATTGGTCAAACTATATTTTCATAGGCGCAATTGTTGTTGGTTTCTTTATGCTCACAATATCCTCTACGGAAGGGTTACAGATTTTGTTTGGGGGGAAGAATACTTTTCTGGTTTGTCAATCGGCTCCAAATGGGATTCGAAAGATGTTAATTGGAAAAACAATTCAAGTTCTCTTTTCATATGCTATTGAAATTTTATGCGTAACCATTTTGTTGCTGATTTTCCATAATGATAAATTGAATGCAATATTATTGATATTAGCTATCATCTGTGGAGCGTTTAATGGTTTGATGACAGGACTATTATCGCTGTCTGTTGCACCATTTTTTGAAACTACAGATATTACTTCAAATCCCATAAGGGGATTACAAATTGCTCTTCCATTAAATATCAATATATTCTTGGTTGGTGGTATAATAATTATCTTAGTTTTGATTTTTCAAACAATTCCTTTTTGGGTACTATTCCTAATTCTTGCAGTAGTTTTTACTGGACTAGGAATGACTTATTTTATTATTGCAGAGAAGTTATTGCTTAGATTTCAGAGCTAAGAAAAATAGTGGCAATATTTGCAATAATGCTTTTAATATAACAACGGAACAACAACTTAAGATGTTAAGTGATATTCATTTAATACTAAGATAAAGAATTAAAAAATAGTAATACAAAATGGTATACTGGTGGTAAACAATGACCTTGAAAGTGCGTAATAGTTTGAAAATGAAAATAGAAGAGTTCATTCCCCTTGAAGAAGGGAAAGTCAAGATATATACTTGTGGACCAACTGTCTACAGCACTCCACACATAGGCAATTATCGAACATTCTTTATGGGAGATATGATTCGAAGATATTTTGAATTTAAAGGATACGAAGTTTTCCACTTGCTAAATATAACAGACATAGATGACAAAACTATACGCGAATCAGGAAAAGAAGGTTCAACTCTAAAGGAATTCACTGAAAAATACATTCAAGAATTTTTTGAGGGAATAGATTGGTTGCATATCAAAAGAGCACATATGTATCCTCGTGCAACAGATCACGTACAAGAAATGGTTGATTTAATCAAAGTTCTAGAAAAGAAAGGATATGCATATGATGCTGAAGATGGCGTATACTTCAATATTAAGAAATACAAAGATTATGGAAAACTTGTGAAAATCAATCTGGAAGAACAAAAGGTAGGTGAACGAGTAAAAGATGATACCTACGATAAAGATAACCTTCAAGATTTTGCTCTCTGG
>DAOUWQ010000198.1 GCA_030667035.1 Candidatus Heimdallarchaeota archaeon
ATCCCTGTTCCTCCACCCCCACCAGAACCTCGAGTAACAAGTGGAAATGGTCTGTTTTTCGCTTCTTCTACTAATTCCTCAATATTTGTGAATGATTGAGAAAATGGAACATTAAAACCAGCATCTTTAGCAATTTTATACATTGCTTTTTTATCTCTGATTAAAGTAAATTTTTCTGGGGAATTTGCATAGACTTTTGGTCCTAATTGATTGAATCGTTCAATAATGTCTGGATGCCGATCAAATGCAGATCCAAATAGAATTCCATCAAAATCATCTTGTTCATCTATCATTATTTCGGAAAGTATATAGAGATACTCAGGTGGAGAACGATGCAATGGACGATGAAGTGTTTGACCTGATTTTTGCCTTAAAACCGAGAAACAATTTTTGGATATGTTAATTAAATCCATATCTCCAAAGTAGTCTATCGTACCAATGTCATAACCTGCTTTTTTAGCTGCTTTAGCGATTGGCCTGGCATTAAAGCCCGAAATTAGAAATTTCATTGAATCTTGTCTCATGCCATTTTTTCATTTATTTTATTAAAGGTATCTAATCCAGCTTCAAACAATTTGGTAAAACCGGGAATATTTTTATCTCTGAAAAGGAGGAGTTGTTCCATCAATTGAAATTGTAGCATAGCTTGTTCAGTAAATAGTTTTGTGTAAATAGTTTTGTAATTTTCTACAATGCTCTCTACTTCAACCAATGCAATCCCTAATAGCTGCATTACACCTCTAAATTCTGCGATTGATTTTGCTTTTTCTAGCTTCTTTATATTATAATAAATTAGATGGAGCTTTTGATCATATCTCGTTCGCAATCGTAGCAAAATGACTAAATTTTGAAAAAATTCTTCAAGCATTCCAATTAGTTCAACATCAGTTTCAAGCCTATTTGTGAGTAATCCATTATCTGTCGTTCTTTTTCCACTTGAAGATACCAATGATGGGAGTGCTTCTGCTGTTTCTCTCAATATATCTGTTAGATCGCAAAGTGATTTTTTCAATTCAGCGAGAAGTAGCTTGTCTTTTGTACTTATTGTCTTACTCTTCTTTTTTTTAGCAGAAGTTTGCTTTTTGGATTGGCTACTACTTTTCTTTGTTGACACAGATAAGCATCCTTTAGATTTAAACGCGAATTCAATTTCAATAAGTATTTAGATGATTTATATCGTTCTATTACCAATACTATCAATTAAATCCTTAGGAATAGCTAAAAACTAAAAAGGTTTCATTACATAAGTAAGTATGTAAGTAAAAATAAATTAGGTGCCAATATTAATGATACGACAACCCGCTGTTGCAGGATCATTTTACCCTAATACAGAATCACGATTAACTGAAATGATTGAACATTGTTTCAAAGGAAGTAAAATTGGTCCGGGTGAGTTGCCGGACAGAGCAAATATGCCTTCAAGAAAAGGTGAAATAGCTGGACTCATTGCCCCACATGCTGGTTACATTTATTCTGGTCCTGTAGCAGCACACGCCTATTTGAAACAATTTAAAGATGGGAAACCAGAATTCTTTGTCATTGTTGGTCCTAATCATCGTAACATTGGACCTCCAATAAGTGTCTATTCTGAAGATGCTTGGAATACTCCTTTTGGGGATGCGAAAATTCCTAAAGATATTGTTGCGAAAATCGTCAAGCAACCATATTTCCGAGCAGATACTGCTGCGCATATGATGGAGCATAGTATTGAAGTTCACGTTCCATTTCTACAATATCTCTATGGTGCTGATGTACCAATTATTCCAATATGTGTTAAAGATCAAAGTAAAGAAATGAGTGAGAGAATAGGTTTGTCTTTAGCAAAGGTGTTAGCTGACCACGATTACTGTTTGATTGCCAGTACAGATTTAACTCATTTTGAGAGTGCTGATTCCGCTATGTCCAAGGACCAATTTGTAATTCAGCAGATAAAGAGAATGAAACCAGATGGTTTAATTGATACTGTCGAAGAATATCAGATTACTATGTGTGGACCGGGTCCTGTAGCCGCCGTTTTAACTGCTTTGAAAAAGAGCGGGTCTAAAGATGTTGAAATTTTGAAATATTCCACAAGCGGCGATATTACAGGTGACAAAAGCTCCGTAGTTGCTTACCTGTCAGCAATAATTAAAAAATAATTGATTGAGAATTCTTAGTGTTTACTTTACACAAGAACTCTAACTTTCAACTTTTTCTTCAGTTAAATTGTCAATAAACGAGTTTCGTTCTTCATTGGACATAGTTCGATCTAAAAACAACCATACTTTCGATCTCCAACCACAATCTTGACAGACACATACTGGATAACTGTTTAAAATACCCATTTTCTCCATTACATCGATTTCTTTTATGCGTAAGCTGAAGCACTTAGGACAGATTCTGATATCAGGCCCACCCTTTTGTTTTAATTTATCTAATTCTTCTACTAATGAGCATATTTTTACAATATTTTCGGTTTTTGCTTCTTCATCTTCTGATATTACTTCTTCTTCCTCAACGACCTCAGTTGATGACTCACTATATTTTTCTTTTTCTTCTTCAGACAATTTTCTTCCTTCCGCTTTTGTTTTAAAATAGGGTATAGACTATTTTTAGTATACTCATAACTAAAAGATTTGTTATTCTGGTGATATCTCAATGACGGTAATTATTTTCATCTCTTTTAATCGACTTTTTTTCATAAATTTGTTTTATTCAGACAAAAATTGACTCGTAATTTATTTAAACAAATGGTTATATAATCTCTTAATTGGTTATTTTTTCAACATTTGGCAAATACAAAATACTTTTATCATTATTTCAAGTGATGTTTAACTTGTTAAACTATTATGAATGCGCGCGTGATAGTTTCAACTATTCGGAAGAATGTTTGGAGGTCTCTTACAAGTTTGGATAGAAATGGCTTAACCGATATTGAGGAGAAACATCGGATAGAAAATTATTTGGATAAACGAGGTGTAAAATACAGGAGAAACGTTCCCTTTGGCAATCGTAAAAAATTAAATTATGTTTTTACTAATGATCATGGTGAAACTGTAGGCGTGTATTTGTTACTCTGGTGGCGACCAGTAACCTACAGGACGATATTTGATCTAATTGATTGGTCAAATAATGAAGAAATTCATCGTTTAATCTTGGTTTGCAGAATTATGGGGGAAAGGGCTCGAGAAGTTATGGATAAAGAGCCCAGCAATGTAAGTTATATCTTAGAATCTCGTTTTAGACGAGATGATTATAATCCGCTGCTTGCAGCATTTTAGCTAGCGAGGATTATTCCTCTCAGCTATCACTTTTTCTTTTTAATGTTGACTTACTCGAGTTAAGATTGATTATTGTCAGATTAATCAAATAGTCTTCGTATTAGTTTTACTTTTTGGTTTTCCTCATTATAAGTTACAAGACCATTATTTCTCAGATCAAATATGGTTCTCAAAATTGCTGCAGGTTGAATTCCACTTGCTTTTGAGAGTTCGTCCTTTGTCATCAATTCCTTTTTGCCATGTAAGAGAGTTAGCATTCTGATATGGGAGTTTCCATCTAGAACCTGTTCAGTAAGTATGACATAAAGTTTCATAACTTCCTGTATATCTATTTCTATATCAGATCTCCCTTTCAAGTCCTCATAAACACTTGAGAGCTCGACCATCTCTTCTTCCATTTTCTTTAATTTCTCTGCAGCCGACATCTTTTCTTTTTCAAGACTTTCTGCTGCTTTTTTTGTTTCGACCAGTTCTTTATCATGGACTGCAATTTTCGCTTCCAATTCTTTAACATAGTTTGTTATGCTATCAAATGCATTTTGTAACGTATCGTTTGTCAATTTATAACCCACCTTAAGATACAAAGATATTTTTAATTTAAATATTCTCCGCATTTTTAGACGAAAAATAACAGAGTAAATTATATCTCTTAGTTAAAGTACATAACAAGTATCATTCCATAGCTTTAAAAGCAAATCAACCCGAAAAATTTTAAAGCAGATTTTAGTGCAATCGTAATTATAGTTGTAGAGGGTAATATATTGTCTAACAAAGTTCCTGTCAGAAACGAAATTATTGCCGATGAAGTTGTTATAGGGCCACCTGGTTTAACGAGGTTTGAAAGGGCTCGCATTGTAGGTGCAAGAGGCCTACAAATTTCTTTAGGTGCACCAATCTTAATAAAAATTAAGAAAGATATTACTGATCCCATTCTTATTGCTGAAAAAGAATTATTCAAGAATGTTTTACCTTTAACAATTTCCAGATTATTACCTGATGGACAATATCAAAATATTCCATTAAGCTGGTTGTTGAAAGGTAAATAACTCTTACATTCTTTTTTTATTTCAAATATTATATGAATCCCCAGCTTTGGGTATATAGGTAGTCTTCTTTCTATCAAACTCTTTTTGTACAGATTGTGCTGCTTCTTCAATACAATGAACAAAAATGTACTTGTCCGTGTTTAAAGCTTTTAGCATTTTGATTAGCTCATTCCTTTGAGCATGTCCTGAAAATTGGAATTGCTTCACTTTTGCTTTTATTTCAATGGTGGGCCCTTTTCCTTTCCTAGTTTTTGACCAATAAATCAGCTGGACATTACGTTCGCCATCTACAATAGATCTTCCAATCGTTCCTTCAACCTGATACCCGGATATTGCAATAAGATTTTCAGGAATACCTGCACCATGTAAAAG
>DAOUWQ010000458.1 GCA_030667035.1 Candidatus Heimdallarchaeota archaeon
CTGTTCCATACAGGCCCAAGAATTTTCTCGGTAAATAAGGGACACCCATCACTACCATATCAGCATGCACTTTATTGACGTATTGACTGACAGAGCGACCAATATCTCTTCCAACGATTACTTTTGATTGCATTGGAAAGAGAAGAAGTGTACTGAATTTTCCAGCTTGTTTGATGAATTTGAGCTCTTGTTGGACAAGCATCTCATCATTCTCAGTATCTATTGGTACGGTTTCGGGGATGACAATAACATGTAAAAGAATTATTTCTGCATCTTTGGTTTTTCCAGCATTAGCAAGAGCAATAGCCAATTGTGTGGCAAATAATTCACAGGGAGAATCAGTGCCAATAGGAACAATTATTCGTCTCGGTTCAAGGTGATTACCATAAGTAGTCCAATCTTTAATTGGTGAACGTATTATAACTACTGAAGTTGGGCTTGCTCGAGCAACACGCTCAGCAATACTTCCCCTAAATTTTTGGAAAATACCTTTACGACGACTCATCATAATAGTCAAATTAGGTTTAATTTGCACAATTTCATTCAGAATAACTTGATGGAGACGAAGGTTAAAGAGCTGTTCTTTAATAATAATATCAACTTTGACGTTCATCTTTTCAGCTTTCTCTTGTAACCAGGCTATTTGCTCTGTGAAAAAGCGCTCAGCTTCAATGTTTTTGCTTACTACATGAAAAACATGCAAATCACTACCAAAATATTCAGCAGATACTAAAGCAATGAAAATTGCATCACGCTCTGAAGGATATCCCATCAAAGGTAAAAGGATTTTATCACCAGGTGCACCAACAAAGGCTGCATCATAAATATCGTCCATGTTTGACATTGACCAATTGAAATCTCCTTAAATTGAAGCTGCAGATAGCAATAACAGCTGTGAATAATGAGATTTCATCACAAATAAACTTAATTGCCAAATAATAATGATAAGTAGCTTTTTAGCAACTACTCAATACAGAAATGAACGGAAATACAAGAGATTGATGAAAAAGTACCCAAAGCAAAGGTTTTTTTACTTTTCACTTTTTCATTAGTAATTAAGAGTCTTAAAGAAGCAGTTCCATATAAAGATAATAATAGCAAAGGATGGGAAAAATTGACCAAAGAAGAGTTACTGTCACAATTCGATTATCTGTTCAAAACAATCATCGTAGGTGACGGTGCTGTCGGGAAAACTGCTCTATCTCTAAGATTTACAGAAGATAAATTTGTAGACTCCTATAAAATGACCATAGGGGTAGATTTCTCAATAAAACGATTAGTAGTTAACAGCAAGAAAGTAAAAGTCCAAGTGTGGGATACAGGTGGCCAGGAGCGCTTTTCTAAGATCCGTCCATTGTATTATCGCGGAGCGTTAGGTTGTCTTATTGTTTTTGATGTTACCAACAAAGTTTCCTTTGAAAATCTTGATATGTGGTTTAAAGAAGTACAAGACAATTGTATAACGATTCCAATTATCCTTGTAGGCAATAAAATTGATTTAGAAAACAGACAAGTATCTACCTCTCAAGGAAAATATTTTGCTACTAAAAAATCCAAAGAATTAGGTTATAAAATCCCCTATCTTGAAACCTCTGCAAAAACTGGTGAAACTATCAAGAAAGTTTTCTCTAAGCTGACTAAATCTATGGTTAGTAATGCAGAAAAAGAGATAGAAGAAAGAAATGCAGCTGAAGATAAAAAATAAGTAAAAGAAGCGCCTTTCTAATTATTTTAGAAGGCACCTAAACCATTTTTTCCTCGGCAATTTTTGTTATTGGTTTCCCATGGCAAAAATTTTCAAGGACCTGGTGTTATGAAAGGTGGCGCTTCATCGGGTGGCCCAATTGTTAAGGTCATTGTTACCCAGAGTAATATTATAGCTCCAAAAAGCAAGATTAATGTTAGTCGTTTATTTTTCAACAGTTTCATCATTTTTCTTTTTCCTCCATAAGGAGACACATTCTCAATAAAACCCACAGTATTTTTTGTTTAAAAAGGTCTAAATAACCCAAAATTAGCCTCAGCTGCTTTTCGTTGAAGGTAATTGAATAGAAAAATAAGAGGAGAAAAAGGGTTAACCTTTTCTCTTGTATTTATAGTTAATACATTTCAACTAGTTTCTGAAGATGTTCCCATTCTTGGTCAACTGCTTCTTGGAATAATGTAATCAAGTCATCTCTCTTTTCTGGTTTGAAGAGATGTCTGAATCTTCCTTGCCCTTTCAAGTATTCTTCAACAGGAACTTTCTTTTCGGGCTTTTTAGCAATCGTTTTACTCATTCTACTTAGAACGTATTCACGTCCATCGTAGATTTCGTATAATGGGAAATAACAATTATCAATTGCTTGTCTTGCAATAGCAACTGAATCTTTTTCATTGAATCGCCAACCTCTTGGGCAGGGCATATCAATTAAAAGAAATGCTGGACCATCAACATCCAATGCTCTTCGAACTTTGGTCATCATATCTCTATGATCTGCGGGGGAAGCGGTTGCAACATAAGGAACTTTGTGAGCAGCAGCGATTGCTACTAAATCTTTTCGCCATTCCATTTTACCGGGGATAACTTTACCTGCTGGTGA
>DAOUWQ010000368.1 GCA_030667035.1 Candidatus Heimdallarchaeota archaeon
AAAACCAGAAAACTGATTGGTTACATGAATGAGATTATCACTCTTCTCAAAACTATTGACGCTCGAGATAGTCTAATAGAAAATATCATAATGATTGAATCTTCTCTTATACTTGTTAATTCAAGCATTCGATGGGTGAAGGAAGCACAGTCTATTACTAAGGATCGTAAAAAAGCTTCAAACATGTCCAGTGAAATAGTTGAATTTAAACGAATAGCAAACAAATTTCTAAGACATTTCCCAATGTTCCTCGGTTACCAAATCAAAACAGAAGGTGATCGTCAAGGCGTTTGGATTTATATTGAAAAACCACCTAAAATTACACCCAAAGGTGTTCCTCCTGTTCTTAAAACGCTCCAATCTGAAATTACAAAGCTTTTGAAATGGGAGTTACAAAAAAGTGGTGAAGATTTTTCCGTGAGTGTCACATCTCTCAAGCAAGGGAGCGATAGAATGATTTCATGTGAAATAGATTCCGAATCATCAGACGATGATAACCCGTTCTCCGATTTATAGTTACTATTATTCCATCAAAAAACTGTTATTGGAAATTGTTTATTTACTTGAAAGGAAATATTATCTTTTATTATATTGTGGTGTGAATTTAATGGTATTCAAGATAAAACAAATTATTTCATTTTGCATTATTGGTAGTTTAATAATTAGTTTCACCAATGCTTCAAGTGAAGTTCCTCCTATAGTGGAACAACCAACAATAACTGCAGATGCAATTATTGCTGATCATTCAATAATGAATCTAGTACGTCTAAATCAGATACCTGATTCTGCTATTATTGAAGCTAAGAATAACCTCCATATTGCCTATGGACATACATCCCACGGGAGCCAAATTATCACTGGTATGAGCGATTTACCTGATTTTAAAGAAAACTATATCGGTACTCAAGCTGGTCCTTCTAATTTTACGGTTGGGTTGTATGATTGGAATGAAGGCGGGACAGGAGGGGCATTAGATATTGATGATTATTTTGTTGCTGGTGATTTAGGAAATCCTGATTTTATTACTTGGGAAAGCCGAACAAGAACCTATCTTGAGATTGCTGAAAATGTCGATGTCAACGTTGTGATGTGGTCTTGGTGTGGTCAAGCATCGGATGCAACAGAGGAAAATATCAATACTTATCTTGGTTTAATGGTTGGTTTAGAAGTAGATTATCCCGAAATTGATTTTGTTTACATGACAGGGCATACCGATGGTGGTGGTTTAGAAGGGAATTTGCATATTCGCAATGAACAAATTAGAGCCCATTGTAATACCCATGGGAAAATATTGTTCGATTTTGCAGATATTGAGTCGTATGACCCTGATGGCAATTATTACGGAGATAAATTGGTTATTGATTCATGTGCTTATGATACCGATAATGATACAAGCCGGGATGGAAATTGGGCTCTTGAATGGCAAGCAGCAAACCCTGATGAATGGTATGATTGTGTTTCTGCACATAGTTTACCCTTGAATGCCAATCAGAAAGCTTATGCCGCCTGGTGGTTATGGGCAACGTTAGCCGGATGGAGCGATCCAACAGTTACCCCAACACCAACACCCACTCCTACAGAAACTCCAACAGATACTCCCACTACTTCAAGTGAAACACCAACAAGTAAACTCCCAATTGCAGCAAGTATTATTGGATTCTCAGCAATAGTGTCTGTGGTATTTATTTCTATAATATTCGTTGAAAAAAGAAGAAAATAGTAAATTACCGAGTCTTCTTTTTTTTCATTTTTTTGTCTTTTTTATTTTTACTTCATTACAAGAATTTTAATAACAGTAAGTTTGTGAAATAATCAAATGAAAGAGAAAACCAAGGCATTCCTACAAATAGCATTCATTCTACTCGTTAATACTTTGATCATTATGGCAGGGGCAGCAATTACACCCATTATTCAAGAAATGAAGAATACTTTTCCAAGTATTCCCAACATTGAATTGGTTGCTGAAATGGTTCTTTCTGTAACGTCTATTTCTATAGCAGTCGGTGCGATATTTATAGGATTTATAATCGATAAATTTGGTCGAAAGAAAGTCCTTGTTCTCTCAACATTTCTAAATGCCGTTTTCGGCACCGTTGGTTTTTATGTTGGGAATATCTATTTAATTTTAGCTAGTAGGATTTTTCTTGGTTTCGCAGTTGCGGGGATAATGACAAGTATAACTGCTCTAATAGGTGACTTTTATACAGGAGAAAAACGGAATCAAATGTTAGGGCTTCGGTCAACTTTTACTTCATTTGGTGGGGCAATATTCACCATTCTGGGCGGTGCTCTTGGTGATATTTCATGGAACTATGCATTCCTTGTGTATTTCTTCTCATTACTTATTCTCCCAGGTGTAATGTTATTCATTCCTGAACCTAATAGAGAATCAAAGGAAGAGGAGGATGTAGAGGAACATCAATCGATTGATCTAAAAGCAACAAATATTGAAGAAAATTCCAATGGATTTCCGATGAAAGTTGGTTTACTGAGTTACTTCATAATCTTCATAACAATGATTACTTTTTACTTCCTAGCAACACAACTTTCATCTTATTTTCCAACTTATGGTATTGATAGCGAACTTATAGTTGGTCTTGCTCTAGGAATGTCTGGTTTAACTTCGGGAATAGCTTCAATATTTTTCAAGTATGTAAAAAGGATTCTTAGCACCCAGTGGTTGTTTATCATTACTTTGTCAATAATTGGTAGTGGCTTCATCTTACTTGCTCTCGCACCTTTATCTTGGGTGATCTTTATTGCTGTGGGAATAATCGGTTTTGGATGGGGATTCTTTATGCCAAATATCCAAGCATGGTTGCTGCTTCACACACCTGCGAGATTACGCGGTAGAATTATTGGAATATTTGTCTTGATGTTATATCTTGGTCAATTTCTCTCTCCAATAATTGCACTACCAATAAAGGGGTCAAGTTTAGATATTTCTAGGTTATTCCTGATTGGTGGAATTATCAATTTTGTTTTGATAGTTATACCAATAGCTCTTTTGAGCGTAAATGCTATTCAAAACAAAAAATCAGCAATTAAACCTAATGAAGAATAATGTGCCTGAAAAAATTCAGGCTGAGTTCAATTTGGATTAACTTATCCATTAATTACTAACCTTGAGTAATGTTCTCGCAACCCTTCAGACAAATCTTCTTCTTTTGGTAAGTTTGGTTTTCGCCA
>DAOUWQ010000409.1 GCA_030667035.1 Candidatus Heimdallarchaeota archaeon
AATCATACCAACGGGAGTAGAATATAATAAACGCAGTCAAAAACGAAATGATTTTAAAGTTGATATAAAAATCGATGAAAAAGTTGGTTTATTCTATAGCTATCCCGGAGTGGACCATAACATTATTGATTTTTATATTGATAATGGATACCATTGGCTTGTTATTGCCGGAACTGGTTTGGGACATGTAAATCAGAACAAAATAAAATCCATACAGAGAGCAAAAGATGAAAATATACCTATTTTTATGACCTCACAATGCTTATGGGGATTTGTAGGAATGAATGTATATGAAACTGGTAGAATGTTATTACAAGCAGGAGTTATTCCTCTAGCGAATATGCTACCAGAAGTTGCTCTAGTAAAAGCAATGTGGGTTCTTGGACATACGAAAGAAATTCCTTTTGTAAAAGAGTTAATGCAAAAAAATCTTGCAGGAGAAATTACAGAACGAGAAAGCTTTGATGATTATTTAATTTTCCAAGGAAAAGTTGACAAACGAATAAACAAGTTACTAAAAAAAGAAAAATGAATTTAGAATTCCTAAACAAAAATAAAGATAATTATACTCTTGGATCGTGAATATTTTGGCCTTAAGTGAAGAAATTGTTCAAAAATTAGACAATGCTCGAAAAGGCATTCAGAACGTTTACGATAAACTTGATCCCGAAGAATATACAAAATTCTATGACACAATTTGGAAAGCAAGATCTGATGTGGAATTTATCGTTGCTACCCTGAAGTTATTGAACAATTTAGAAGATAAAGCACTCGGTCAGAAATGGAAAGAAGAATTTAAGGAAACTCTCAAACAAGTAAGAGCTGAGCGAAAAATACGTCAGGCTTTTCTTGAAACCCTTGATCTGTTCAATAAATTGGAAGGGATTGAGAATATTGAAGAATTCTACAAAATCTGTTGGAAGCTAAAAGAGAAGATTACCGTTCTACTCAATGTTGTAAAACCGAAGATAAAATTAATCCAAAATCAGAAAATTAAGAAAGAAAAATAATCACTTTTTAATTCCGATTCAAATGTGCTATATCAAAACTCTTTTTTGTTGAATGGTAATATTAACAATAATTAAGTATGCATTTAAAAAAGCATTTTATATTAGAACAGTCAATAAACGTATGGAGTAAATAAAAAATGGCGCCAAGATGCCCAAGTTGTAAAGGTAAAATGGAAACGGATCCACCTCATTATGTTTGTACATCCTGTGGTTTAGTTATTAATCGCTATCAGTTTGATAAAATGAAACGCGAACATTTTGCTACTACAAAACGAAACGATGACGATCCAGAGTATGAGCAAAAAAAGAAAAATAAAGATTATTTAGATTGGTATCTATCCTCGGATAAAGATAAGATCGATGAGGATTAATTATAGCGATCAAATAAGCTTTAATAAAAAATGCTCTAAAAATAGTCAGCAGAGAATAGTAGGTTGATTTTTTGTTGAGAGACTCCATATTAAATGCATTCAATTTTTGCGGTAACCGAAAAGATGTTTAAAGATTAGTGAAATTAGATACTCGAGAATTTGAAAGAATTTGATTCTATGACTGTTAGAGGAAATCATTTGCAATGTGATGGTCGATCACAATGTGTATCCTGCTCAATATACACTTGGCCACCAAAAGTAACAAAACCAAAAAAATATTTTCGATGTGAAATATGCAATATTGATATTTTGTGTGAAAAATTGATTTCTAGTACATATGATTATTATGATGATGGTTTTATTGATAAGAAAGTGAAATGCAGTAAATGTGATGGTGCATTATTAGAATTAGTTTGGCCTAGAATACCAATAAAATTAGAGAAAGAACTTTTAACATTAGAAAAATAATTACGAAATATAATGAAGCAAAATAATATATCTTGGTTCATTATAACTTTCCTAAGAGTGGACTACTTTTCATTGTTCTGAAATCTGATTCGAAAATAATTTCAATGGGCAATTTCTCTTTTTTAATTATCTCCTTTGCTCTAGGACTAATTTGTCTACTTACTAAGATCACTTTGCTGTATTCGTATTTGTTCATATATTCTTCAGCATAGTATACTTTATCATATGGCACAGAGCGATTCCAGAGAAATAAAAGAATAGCAACTTTTGAATCAGACGTAATTACTTCGAAATCAATTGCTTTCAATCTCTTTTGCACGACAACTTTTTCGTTAAATTGGTAATCATGTTCAGTTAGAAATATTCTTATTTTCTCTTCTATTTCTTCATTTGTTAAAAATTTCTTAGACAAAATTCAATTGACTCCATTTGATTAGTATCTTTTGTTTTGATAGATTATTAATTTATCAAGCTTTTTACTTTCTAGTAGAAATATCTCTTTTTAGATTAAAAGTCTACTTGAGAGAAGCTTCAACAAAAATAGCATTAAAAAAATAGTTAGCGAGCTAATTTATTTATTAGCTCTACTTTTTGATTTTTTGCTTGAATAGATACTAACTATTACTGTTAAAACAAAAATAGACATTATCGTGGAAATAGTAGTAAAACCTGGGGCGGGAATAGTATTTGGATCAAAACCAGCTTTTTGCATAAAATCCTTTGCTTTTTCTAAATTAGTTTCATATATAGTTATATCTGATTTAATAAAAGAACCAAATCTAACTGATAAAGGTGAATCTGCTAGTTTAATTATGATTTCAGTCTTATCATCTAAATCATTCTTATCGAGTAAATGAGCAATTGCTTTCCTCACGGCAAGTCCTTTTGACATTGTCCCATCTTCGGTCAAAGTTTGATCACCTATCTCTGGACATGATGTTGACTTTAAATTGAAACCAATATATGTCATATCAAAATTATCTCGAGTTTTCTTTAGATATGGAGCAACGTCGAAATCTGTATCAGTTTCTCGGTAATCTCTGTATATATCTAAATTACCGCCTTGAAATTCTAATTGAATAGTGTTTAAAGTAGTAAGGAATCTGAAAGTGT
>DAOUWQ010000270.1 GCA_030667035.1 Candidatus Heimdallarchaeota archaeon
TCTTCCCCAAGATGTCGGCTTTCAAGAATGGCGAACAGTTGATCATGCATTGATGACGTTCGGCTTATTGTCTGGTATGAAGAAATCTGATCTAAAGCAACGTATTCCGGAAATTTTAGAAACGGTTGGTTTAACGGAAGTTCGTCATCGTAAAATAAAATATTTATCTGGTGGTATGCAGCAGAAACTTAAACTTGCTCAAGCACTCCTCCATGATCCACAAGTGCTAATTCTTGATGAACCAATGAGTGGCTTGGATCCTACTAGTAGATTTCAAATGAAGAATATTATTAGAACACTAGCTGCAAGTGAAAAAACAATTCTCTTTTCGTCTCATATTTTGGGCGATGTAGCAGATATTGCAACAACAATTGGTATAATCAAAGAGGGAGTAATCCAGCGCATCGGTAGTCCTCTTGAGCTCCAAAATGAACTCACAGAAGGAGACGCTATTGAGCTCATCGGAAATAATCTTGCAGCATCCATTGCAAAGATTAAAACACTTCCAAATGTTGAGCAAGTAGAGCTTGCTTCTAACAGTCATGATCGATTGGTTGTGACCTATTCTACTGAAACAAATGTTCAAGAAGCAATTATTCAATTAATGGCTTTTTTGAGTGAAAATAAAATAGCAATTCAAAATTTCAATTACCTTAAGCCATCTCTAGAACAAGTATACTTGAAATATATGGAGGGAGGACCTACACAATGAGTTTCGCAATATTATTCTGGGATGAACTTCGAGGATTTGTTAAATCAAAAATAATGTTTGCGTTATGGATAGGTATGCCACTATTGGCTATCTTAATGCATTTCATTCAACCAGATACAGAAGGAATGCCTATTTCTGTTTTAACTGGCATGCTGATATCTGCAATGGGTGGAGCACTCGCAGCAGTTCTTCTTAGTACTTCAATAGTAAATGAATCCAATGCTAAAGTGTACGATTTATATCTAATTCGTCCTGTCAAGCGCCACAATATATTGCTTGCAAAATATTTCGCTGTAATTCTCAATTTAGTTATTGCTACTTTTTTGAGCTTAGCAATTGGTCTACTAATTGATAGATTTACTATTGGGTTGCCTCCAGAAGAGATTCTCATGGATACTTTAGATTCCTTAGTAATGGCCATCGCTGCAATGTCTATTGCAAGTGCAATTGGTATACTCATAGGCATTTTAGTGAAATCTGTTGGTTTAGCAGCAATTCTATCACTCTATCTGGGTCAACAACTTTCTCTTTTGATCATGCTACCCGGAATATTTTTTGAAAAAATTCCCCTAATGCTCTTTTCAGCTGCAGTTGGAATACCACTAACAATAGTAGTAATTTTAGTAGAAATATTCATTTTTAGTAAGAAGCAATTCTAGCTTCTTACATCATTTTTCTCTTATACTCTATAGTCACCAAATGTTCTTTACTTTTAGTTAAATCAATCCTTCTTTGAATTAGTAACATAATAATTTGTAGAACTGCAATTGTTAATTGAGTTGCTGATCATATCAATTTGATTTCAGCAATATTACCAGCTATATAATCTATAAGGAGCTTTCAAATTTATGATGTTTTACTCTCTATCCATTATTGTAGAATTTAATTCAATCACTTTCACTTGATCATAAGTTAGCTCAGCAAATAATGGTGAAAATTGCCAAAAAGCACTGTTAGTGGATACTAACGCATTTACATTGCTTTTTTTGTATATCATTTTGATTGAATGAGTGATGCCTAATTTCTGAATATATGTATCAAATAAAACCTTCATCTCTTCAATAGTAGACTCATCTCCGAAAACTATTATTTCAGTTAATCCTCTGTCAATGAAATCCATAAGCGCAAGGTGAGCTGGTTTCAATTTCGGATCAATATTCTTAAACTTAAAATTCTGATAATCAATTGAATTTGTAATGTACTTTCCTAACGGGCTTAAGAAATATGGTCCGGTTGATTTCTCTGGGATGTTAATCAAACCTAAGTGTTCAGCGTTTTTTACCAATACTTTGCCAATGATCATTTCGTTAAAAGGAGCATAAGTACTTTTACGAATCATAGATGAATTTACAATTTCAGTTAAATCATTCAAATGCCCAGCTACTTGCATACCCAAATCTTCTCTTATTTGGTCCAATTCTGCTCCCGGATTAAGTAGAATGTATTTTAGAAATAGTTTGAAGGGCAACCAGTTTAGAAAGAATGGTGTTATTTGTTGTATGATTCGATCATTACTCTCTTCTAAAAGAAATTTACCAAAATTAGTTAAAGAATAAATAGTTGATCCCAAAGCTTCATTTGAAATTTTTTTAACTAGTCCAATGTGATTGAGGAGATTGTAGAGTGATTTAGAAGTTTCGACGTTATAATTGGATATTTCGCTCCAAGTTCGATCAACTAGTATTTTATTTTTAATTAAAACCTTAAAAATCTCTTCTACCTGTGAAATTTCAAATATTCCTATTCCTAATGATTCTAAGTATGCTTGGGTTGCAATATATTTAGTTAGTTTCATAATCTAACCTCCTCAATACATTGAATCTTCATATTAGAATAAATAGTTTTTTTTATATGCAGATGCTGACAAGAGCTTTTGATAGTAATAAATGTTCAAATTACCAGTTTTTTTGTTAATCTATTAATAATGAATCACATTTACTCATTTTTTGAATATGATAAAAAGTCTTAATCAAGTAAATAACGATTACTTCATCTGTACTTGAGATACTAGATTATTTCTCGAGACAATTTCCATCTATTATATCTATAAGGAGCTATTACAGCAATGTCAAAAACAGCTATAGTTACCGACGGGGTCAATGACCTCTCTGAAGAAATGATAAAGGAATATGATATTATTACAGTGCCAATGAGGATTTTTTTTGGCGATGAAGAATTTAATATCTGGCATAATGACAAATGCAATATTAGTATTGAAGATTTTACTACGCGAATCTCAAAGAGTTCAAAGGGTTCTCTACCTAGAACTTCCCTTCCCAAACTAAGTGAATTTTCTAAAGCATTTGATGAAGCACTTGGGAAAGCAGATTCAGTTATTGTTGTGCTCATATCCTCAGGTCTTTCAGGAACTGTTCAGGCAGTTCAAACATTGATTGATAATTATTATCAAGGAAAAGATATCACAATTTTTGATTCACTGCACACTATGATTGGCACAGGTATCCAAGCGCTTGAAGCAGCTAAAATGGCTAAACAAGGACATACAAAAGAAGAAATCCTTGGAAGACTTGAAGCTATCAATCCACGAGTGAGAACTATTATGTTTATGAATGATCTAAATTTCCTTTACAAAGGAGGAAGGATAGGTCGAGCAAAGAAATTAATGGCCTCTGCTCTCAATGTTATTCCAGTTGTTCAAATGAAGGATGGAATAATTCACCCTATTGGTTCTTTCAAAGGAGAGAAGAACTTAACTGAACAATTGAAAAGCTTCTGTCTCAGAATTTTGGAACAAAATGAAACTAATGATATTTTCCTCTATCATCTCAACCAAGAAAATGTTACTGGGGAAGTATATACTGCAATGACCGAATCTAATGGGAATGATGTACGTGTTCATCATAGTACTGCGGGAGCAATTCTTGGGGTCTATGCTGGTCCAAAAACCATTTGTTTGAGCTATATAGGGAACTTTGATGAGAAATGGTTGGTGAAATAATCCTAACCAATCTCTGTTCCTCTTTTTTTCCCCATTGATGTTTTCTTGATGAGGTTTTCAAAGAGCCTTGTTAGCAATACAACTAACATTGAGAATGTCAAAAGACCTTGGGTTAGATGAAGGAAACCATTAGGACCTACAGCTAAATCCGTCATTAAATTGTTCCAAGGAGGACCAATTGGTATTAGAAGTGCAACAAATACACAAAGTAAAACTATGATAAAACCTACTGTTCTGACATTTAATTTGACTACTACTGTTAGAAAGATGAACCCAAGAA
>DAOUWQ010000386.1 GCA_030667035.1 Candidatus Heimdallarchaeota archaeon
TAATATGTGTCATTATCACCAGGCATAATTTTCAGATAGTAATACCCAGCTTTTGCAGGTTCAAAGGTCCCGCTAGAGGTATGATTTATTTCCCAAATACCTTGATGACCGAAATCTCCATCAAAGATTTCAACAGACAATTCTTGTGCCAGATATATCTGGTCATTGAGACTCATATCTAAAAATTGGTCCTCTTGTAGGTTTATTTTATAATAATCAAAATCTTGAAAATTACGAAAATTTCCATCAAGGTTTTCTTGCACAAGATCATTTGGTAGAGTATATTCTCTTATTAAGAAGCCAATTTCATAATTTGGATTTGAATCATGTTTATTCATTACAAAATTGAATGAGCATGTGGTGTTCGTTAGTTTTGAATAAACCAAGTCCCTCCAGTTATGAACTTGAATTGGAAATGGTGGAATAATAATGACTGTTGTAAAGTAATAGTTATTCCAGCTATCAGTATACCCATCTGTAAAATCAAGCTCCCATTCATGACGATTACCAAGCTCAATTATTTTAAGCTGATAGACACCAGTAGGAATATTTACAGTAAATTCAGGTTGTTCATCTAATCCTCCAAAGAAGTAATCATCGATAACCGTTAGTGTTTCTGGAACTAAATCAATGATAACATTTCCAAGTTGCATTCGCAAAGTATAGTTGTTTAATATCCCTGCTATAGGAGTTTCCCAAGAAACTTTGAAGAGATACAAATCAATATTATCGAATGTAAAGAAATCTCCTTCATCCCAGTCATGATATAATTGCTCAGTTTCATTGTAGATATCAATTGTAAGAGTATAATTAGCAACGTAATGCCAGCGAAGTTTTAGAGGAGTTTCAGTTACATCAATTGAATAGAGATCTGCTTGGTGTCCTTCTGATAATGAAGAAGTATAGGTTTCAGTTGTAGAATCAACAACTATTTTATCTGTAGTATCAATATGAACGGTAAAATTCATTGGGAAATATATCGGATTCCCAATTAGCTCAAAATAGATTGTCCATACTTCTCCCGGATTTGCTTGAAAAGTGATGAAGTTTTCTTCTTCTTCTGGTCCATCTTGAAACATCCATCCCTCATAATAATCCGGCGAAACTTTTGTTGTAAGTTCAAAATCAGACAAACCGGTAATATCTAATTGTGTCTGAACATCGACCATTGTTATTTCACTATAAGTAACTTCTAAATAGTGAAAATCTCCGCTAGAGTAGAATGTTTCCTTCCAAATGTATTCTTCTTCATCTGTCAATAATTCAATTGGACTTTCGTGAATAATAAGCTTGAATTCTGCAGGATAAGTTCCACCCGTTGCTTGAACAGTAATATTTAGATGGATAGATTCTTCGAATCTTATTGTGAAAGACTTCAGTGCTGAATTCAATATCTGGGTATTATTTCCTGCTGTAATATTATAAATTCTCAGTAAAATTGATGCTTCATTTATGGTTGTAAAATTTAACAAGCCATGAACTACACTTGGTTCAGTAGCAGTAGTTATATCCGTATGGAAAATATCACCCGTGGTGGTAAAAGTATCTTCTAGCGTCCAATCAGTTCCTGTTACAGAAAGATGATTGCTAAATGCAATAGTTAGAAATCCCGATAAAAGTATAAAACTAATAATTGTCAATTTGAGTTTTTTATTGGAAAACAATCGAATTTCCCCCTAGTATAATCTCGGTTTTATCTTTTAAAAGTAATTTGACTTTTTACTAACATTTGCTAATGTAATCATTTTTGTCATGATGTTTTTTTCTTTTTTTGTAAGCGTTTATATACGCTTTAATGCTAGTTGGATTTGGGGAAAACTACTACATGTACGTTGAAGAAAATACTATCAAACGATCAAATTCTCCGAGTGAGATTAATTGGTTAAAGAAGTTAATAATAACTGGTTCAATAATTATTGGTATAGCTCATCTATTTTTAATTGTCTATTCAATAATTCAAATTATTTTGCTATATGGAAATGTTGGGTTAGTAACTTTATCAATTGGGTCTATTGGGACTATTATTTATAATTCTCTATTAACCATTGGAATGATTATAATATCAATAGGGTTTATTGGTACTTCAAGATTAGTAGAAGGTTCAGCAAAAATTACTTTATTAATTGGAGCTGTAATTTTATTTTTATTAACATTTGTTAATATTATATTTGCGATTTTAGGAACAATTCTCATAATGTTTAACATTAATGCGTTAGTATATGGGATTATCAGCTTTACTTTTTGGACAGTCAAAATGCTTTTTGTAATAATAGTCCAGTTTGTTGTTAATTTTACAAAGAGTAAACTGGTTGAAGGAGAAGGTACCATTAACTTGAAAACAATTTCTGCGTTTATTTTACCAGTCTGGATTCCTGTTATTGCAACAAGTTTAGTTCTAACTTTTATTAACTTCAGTACTCTTAGTGGATTATTCGTGTTTATTGGATTTCTCTGTTTAAGCATAAATCAGATAATCTATGCAATTGAATTTTCAATAAAAGTTGGCAGAACTTAGTAAAAGGAAGTAGCATCATCTATTTGATGCACTGAATATTGAGCAATTTTCTGCTCTTATTCAGCTTTTTCCAACGTTCTCATCGTTTTTTCTTCTTTTCTGAGAAAGAGTATAGCATAGGCCATACTGATTAACCAGAAGAAGAACATTATTGAACCGATTTGAGCACCGAGTTGTAAGATTACACCAAATGTACTGTCAATAAATAATCCAAAAACTAGTAGAGCAAAAATAGCACTTGAAATAGCAGTCCAACCAAGAGTACCTCTTAATTCTTCAATTTTAACAATAAGTAATCCGTAGGTTCCCGCTCCTAAAGTATAAATGAAAACATAAGCAATTGCTTGAATAATATCGGTGACTAAATTTAACTCATTGAATTGAGTTAATAATTGTGTTTTTTCAGGTTCAATTGCTGCAACAAAACTCGGAGCTAGTTCATAAATAATGTCTATTTTTATCGCATAAAGTGCTAGTAGTAATCCACTTCCAAGGAGAAAGGTAATCGTTGGTAAAATGAGTATTTTTTGTTTTCTTTCATCTATTTTTGGTTTCAGAAAGAACAAAAA
>DAOUWQ010000379.1 GCA_030667035.1 Candidatus Heimdallarchaeota archaeon
TGCAGGCGTGGAAGCTTATTCACAAGCAGGATTTGGTGACTTCCATGTTAAAGAATTTAATTTTGATGCTGCTACTGCTTTTGT
This sequence comes from Candidatus Heimdallarchaeota archaeon, assembly GCA_030667035.1. Classification (GTDB taxonomy): domain Archaea; phylum Asgardarchaeota; class Heimdallarchaeia; order JABLTI01; family JABLTI01; genus JABLTI01. The sequence goes on from DAOUWQ010000379.1 coordinate 85, forward strand.
AGTAGGTACAGAAACTTTCGAAGCTTCTGATGGACAGAAGCAAATCGTCGCTCAAGAAAGATCAAATGGCCACTGTAATCACTCAAGAGGTGTTTTCGCGGCTTTTATGCGATTAGTTACAGGTAAAAACGATATAGAATGCGTTGAAATCAAGTGTGAAGCATTAGGGGATTCAGCTTGTGAATTCAAAGTCGCTCCCAGAGAGGTTTTGGAGAACGAAGAGTTCATTTTCTAAGGAGATACTAAAGTGTCAAAAACTCGTCAAAAATTAGAAGGTATTTTGGAAGGACTTGGACAAAGAACAGACGTTACTGCTAGCGCTATTGTTACGAGTGATGGTTTGATGATGGCTTCCGTTCTTCCAAAGAAAATTGATTCTGATGCCTTGTCAGCTATGTCAGCAGCAATGATTGCTCTTGGCACAAGAGTAGGCAAAGTTTTGAATCAGGGAGCTGTAGAACAAATTATAGTTAAAAGTGAAAGAGGTTACACCATCGCTGTTGAATGTGGAAGCACTGCTGTATTAGTTGCTTTAACAAACGCAGATGCTCAATTAGGATTAATATTCTATGAAATAAAGATTTCAGTTTCTGAAGCAATTTCAATACTTTAGAATCACAATTCATTTTTCATATAATTATACTGATTTTGAAATCACCATATGGTGACATTTTGTCTAACATGCTATAGCTCTCTATGAAGAGATACACCAGGTATTGGGTGACGAAATTTCACTAATCGTTTTAGCAAATAAACAAGATATAGAAGATTCAAAAACTCCTGAGGAAATTGGAGGACTTTTAAATATCAATGGAATACAAGTGCTACCAGCTTCTTCTATTAATGAAGAAAATATTAGAGAAGCATTATTAGAGTTGTTAAATAAACTTGAATTATAGAATATGTGATATTTAATCTTCTAAATATATTTTAGAAAAAAGAACTAAAGAGAAATGTATCTCTTTATTCTTCAATTTCTGCGGTAATTTCATCTCCAGCAGAAATAATTATTATACCAACATGTACTGGTAATTTTACTAAATGCTCAAATTCTTTGACCTGCTCAATTTTATCAGCAGGAACAGTCACTGTTGCAGATTTAATTGGTTGATTCAAAGCGATTCTCTTTGTAGCTTTACATTGACGAATCTGTGCAATTAGGTCAATGAGTAATCCACCAAGCTCAGCTTTTTCTGGGTCAAGTTTTCTTCGATCCCTTTCAGGCCAAGACGTAGCATGTATAGAAATTTCACCAATTTTATCTTTGAACATTTTCAAATAGATTTCTTCTGTAATGTGTGGGCAGAATGGAGCAAGTAAACGCAGCACAGTCCATAAAGTATCTCGTAAAATACGTTTTACTGTAGCTGACCTAACAGTATCATCGGTTCTGAAAAACGATTTTACACTCTCAAGATAATTATCGCAAAGTTTTCTCCAAGTGAATTCATGTATTAATTGCAAACTGGTATGGAATTCATATTTATCTAATGTTGCTGTTATTTCTTTTCTGGTTTTTTCAAGTTCAGATAATAACCAGATATCTATTGGAGAATAATTTGATTTTCCATCAGGGACATCATCGATGTAGATACTAAGATATCTTGAGACTGACCATAGTTTTTGTAAGAAAGATTTACCGTATTGAGCTTTATCCCATTGGAATGGAAAGTCATAACCAACTTTCTTACCTAAAATTGTCTGTCTAATAGCATCTGCACCATATTTATCGATCCCATCTCGAGGGTCAACGACATTTCCTTTTGACTTGGACATTTTCATTGAATCCGGACCAAGAACATGACCATTAATTAGAACAGTGCCGTATGGCATTTTGCCTCCGGTTAATTTCAGAGTCCTAAATGTTGTATAAGTATACCAAGTTCTGATTATATCATGACCTTGCAATCTGATGATATCAATTGATTTATTTGAAATCCAACGTTTAGCAAATTCAGGATCTTCATAGTATCTTGTGATAGTTAATGGTGTTAGGCTTGAATCTACCCAACAATCGCAGACATCTCTAGTTCCTTCTAAATTCTTTGACCCACACTTTGGACACTTGGTTACTGGTGGTGCTGTTATTGAAGTATCAATTGGTAGTTCCATATCTGGTGAAGGGGCTATTACTTCATTGCAATCAGAACAACTCCAGAATGGTATTGGTGTACCAAAAAGCCTTTGACGTGAGATTATCCAATCCCACTCTAAAGCTCCTATCCAATCTGTAGCACGTTTAAGATAGAGAGAAGGATACCATTTCATCCTCTTAGCTGCTTTGATTAGTTCAGGAGCATAGTCCTTCAATTTGATCATATATTGCTTTGTTGTGAGAAATTCCATAGGAGTTTCACAATCACCTCGTTCGGTATGACAAAGAACCCGATGCTTAATTCGTTCTTGTTTTGTGATAAAACCTTCCTCTTTCAAAGCGATAGATATTTCTCTTTGAGCATCTTTGAGCCACATGCCATCGTATCGAAATCCTGTGTCAACTATTTTACCATCAGGAGATACAATACTTTTGATTGGCAAACTATGTCTTTGTTGCCATTTGATATCTTGTTCATCACCGAAAGTGCAATTCATTACCGCTCCCGTGCCAAATTCCATATCAACTTCTTCATCACCAATTATTGGAATGGTACGACCAAACATTGGTATTACTGCTTTTTTACCGAGATATTTTTTGAAACGTTTATCTTTAGGATGAATCAAAATTGCTTGACAAGCGGGAATGAGTTCAGGTCGTGAGGTAGCGATTTCAATGAAATTTTCCTCTTCGCCTTCTATAGGGAATTTCACCCAATTCATGAATCCTTTTTTCTCTATATAACCAGTTTCAGCTTGAGCAATTGTTGTTTCACAGTATGTACACCACATGTTTGGAAAGTTATCAAAATAAACTTCGTCTTTTTGGTGCATTTCTAGAAGAGAATTCTGAACACGTTTTTGATATGATGAATCCATCGTTCGATATTCAAATGCTTCCCAATCAGGGCGGTAACCAATTTTAGCGATGACATCCTTCATATCTTTAATCATTAA
>DAOUWQ010000445.1 GCA_030667035.1 Candidatus Heimdallarchaeota archaeon
TAAAAAGAAAAAAGCAATGAAAGATTTAGAAAATTCTAAACTTCAAGATGATGCTGATAAAAAGAGTGGATATTTTACTGATTTTAGAATATACGAAAAAAGAATTGTTTATAATATTATTAGCATTGGCTTAATCTTATTTTTTGTTCAAAATGCTTTAGCATTGATAATCCTCACTTTATCCGGAGCTATCGGATCTTGGACAACAAATACTGACTGGTATTATTATTTATGGAATATTCCTTTAGTACTAGATCTTGTTGTGGGATTAATTTTTACCATTGGTTTTCTATTTGCTTTCTGTTCAACAAAGAATAAAAAAACAATAGTAACAAGTATCTTTTGGATTCTGTGGATGGCATTTTCAATAGTTTATCGCGTTCTTCTTGGAATGCCTTCTTATAAATATCTCATTGATACAGATGTTACAGCAAGTGTTATTCGAATGTATTTAGCAGGTATTTTCTTTGCAGTAAGTCAAGTTCTTTTCTGGTTTGCAATTTTTATGACTGATTTATCATTACGATTACCTAACCAAAGTATCTTCAGTAGAATTACTTTGTTTGGAACTATGAATTATCTTATTGGAATACCTTCGGCATTACTTGTTCCCGTTTTGAGTATGTCTATGAGTACTGATGCAGCATTTCTCTTGGCTTTTGCTTTGTTTATTCCAACTTTCATTGCTAAAGTAATAATTCTTCCAATTATTGGTATGGTGACTATTTTCAGTCTCTATAGAGCAATAAAGAAAGATTATACTACTGATCGTATCTCAACAAATTTTTAGATACGATTATTTTATTATTTTTTGGATTATAGAGCTTAAAAGTTTAATATTTAATTATTCCAATAAATCACTTATCCGAATTCTTTCAATAAGGAGTATTCTTTTTAAAGGATATTACGAAAGCTTTCAAATAGGTAAAAGCAAAAACAATTGTTAGATTTCACTAAGGAGTAGAAAGCAAATTGAAACTACGATTATTAGACATTCTTGCATGTCCAATCGATAAAACCTGGCCACTAAAAATACACATCTTTGAGGAACGAGAGATTATTGATCCAAAAATACCTCAAGCAGATGAAATTACGAAAGTGGTTTGTAAGTACTACTGTGGAAAAAAAGATTTGGTATTATCCAATGAAATATCAGATACAGCTGATGGTTCAGCTAAAACTCTAGTAGCCACTAAAGAAGCAGGTAAAGTAAGCTATGAAAAAGATTGCAAAGAGTGTTTTTCAAAAGAAATAATTTCAGGGATTATCAAATGCTCAGAATGTGATACCTATTATCCTATAATAGAAGAAATTCCTATGATGCTAAAAGTTGAACTACGAAACGAGGACATTGAGAGGAATTTTACCTTGAAATGGACTGAAAAGATAAAGGAATTACTTGAGTAAAAAATCGAACAAAAATTTTTAATAAAGAGAATAAACAGAAGAAAACGAGAAAAAATTTACAAAAATGTCCAGAGGTAAAGAATTATAATTAAGTACCATTTATTAGGAAATACGTTGGATTAAATGGTGCAGGAACTATCCTGGAAGCAGGTGTAATCTAGGGTGTACAAGGACTTTACAAGCATCGATCCACTAATAATATTCAGATGTAAAAATAAACAATGTCGGCAGATATTTCCACCAGCACCAATACTAAGTGAAGCGGATAAGAAACTTTACTTTGAATGTCCGGTGTGCGGGTCAAAATACGAAGCACATTACATGAATGTAGGAATATATGCGGATCAACAATCGATCATGCTCCAAGAACGACCAAAAATGGTTTATCAAGGAACAAAAATAGCAAGTTCATAAAACGAATAATAAGAGGTCAAACACTATGGCCAGGTCAAAATTACATGAATCATCATATATCTTCAAAGTGTTATTAATTGGAGAAGCAGCAGTAGGTAAAACGAGCTTAACAATGAAATTCATAAGTGGAAAATTTAAGTCGTATTATCTTCTAACCGTAGGGATGGAACCATATAGTAAATATGTTAAAATTGGAAACGATATGGTTACTCTTAGCATTTGGGATATTGCTGGTCAGCAAAGATTTGACGTTTTTCGAACAATGTTCTTCGGAGGAGCAAAAGCAGCACTACTAGTGTTTGATTTAACAAGACCTGCTACTCTAGCAAAATTACACAACTGGCATGTAGATTTAATTAAAAATGCCGGAAAAGATGTCGTACCAATTCTTGTTGGAAACAAAAACGATTTAGTAGATTTACGAAGTGTTCCAAGGAAAGATGCAATCGCTTATGCAAAGAAAATAAAGGCATTAGCATACATTGAAACCAGTGCAAAAACTGGAGAGAATGTTGACGAATCTTTCACAAAAATAACACAAAAATTGGTTGAAAGAGCAAAAAGATGAACAATATGCTGGGAGGATTTTTTCTCCTTGCACAAAACTATTTTTAGCGAACTATTAGCATTACTAACTATTGAAAAGCACGTGAAGAACTTTAATTTGCAAAGTTAAAAATTTTTTAAGGCGAGTGACAATTGTACAATATGTTAAACGAAAATAGAAAACCAAAGAATGTTGTAGCAATTTTTGCCCATCCAGATGATGAAGCAAGTGTGGTTGGAACTTTAGCTAATCATAGTGAGAAAGGCGATAATGTTTATGTGATATTTTTAACGAGAGGGGAAAATGCATCA
>DAOUWQ010000004.1 GCA_030667035.1 Candidatus Heimdallarchaeota archaeon
ATATGGAAAATTCTCTTCTAAAAAGAAACAAAATTTGAAAAAGTGGAATCAAAATGATCCGCCTAAAAAATATCTTAAAGATTTTAATGACATTAAGGAAACAGTATTAGAAATGCAGTAACTTACAGAAATGATTTTTCACTTGTGTTATAAACAAAATTTGAACTAACTTTTCTTTAAATACTTTAGTTAAATTTATTGAGCAAGAAGAAAGTAATTAAACAAGCAAAAACTCAATATTTCATCATAAGAGCGAGGAAGAACAATTTGAAGGAAGTATTAATTGGTAAAACGTTAGTTGGAAAAAATCATCCTACTTTTGTTATTGCTGAAGCTGGTGTTAATCATAATGGTGATTTAGCTATCGCTAAAAAAATGGTTGATGCTGCAATCGAATCTGGAGCTAATGCTATCAAATTCCAAACTTTCAAAGCAGAAAATTTGGCGAAAAAGGATGCGCCAAAAGCTGACTATCAGAAGAATCTTACTGATAAAGATGAAACACAATATCAAATGCTCAAAAAACTCGAGCTTTCAAAAGATGATACAAAGAAAATCTTCAGCTATTGTGAAAAAAAAGCAATTGAATGTTTCTCGACTCCTTATGGTATTGAAAGTGCAAAGATATTGCAAGAGCTTAAAACTTCCGCCTTTAAAATTGGCTCAGGCGATACAGATAATTATCCATTGCTAAAAATGATTGCCAGACTAAATACTCCCATTATTCTATCCTCTGGGATGTCAAATCTAGGTGAAGTAGAGGACTCTATACGATGGGTACGTGATGGTGGTTGTGAAGATATTATCCTGCTTCATTGTGTGACCAGTTATCCAGCTAAATTCGAGGATGTTCATCTAAGAGTATTGAAAACCTTCCAACAAGCATTCGATGTTATTATAGGTTTCTCAGATCATACACCAGGAATAGCTATACCAATTGCAGCTGTTGCTCTAGGAGCGAAGGTTATTGAGAAGCATTTTACTTTAGATAAGAATCTCCCTGGTCCCGATCATAAAGCTTCACTTGAACCTCAAGAGTTGAAAGCAATGATTGATGGAATTAGAGATGTAGAAGCTTCTTTAGGAAGCCCAATTAAACGATTACTCCCAAATGAAATTCCAATAAAAGCTGTTGCTAGAAAAAGTATTACTGCTTCTGTTGATATACCAAAAGGAATGATTATCACTGAAGAAATGTTAACTGTTAAACGACCTGGCAAAGGTATATCCCCAAGATATTGGGAAATTGTTATAGGACAACAAGCGAGAATTGATATCGAGAAAGACCAAGTTATCGGTTGGGATATGATTTAAGCCTCAAGCATGAAGGAGCAAGTAGTTTGAGAAAAATTTGCATAGTGTCTGGTACAAGAGCTGATTTCGGAATTTATATTCCGATTATTAATAAAATAATTGCTGAACCTAATCTCGAGCTGTCATTATTTGCTACAGGTATGCACTTATCTGATGAATTTGGTAAGACAATTGATATGATAAAAGAATTGGGCTACAAAGTAGATGCTGAAATTGAATCTCTTGAGAATGAGGATACAGGTGCAGCAATGGCTCGATTAATCGGCAATGCTATTATTGGATTTACAAAGGGATTCACTGAGAAAAAACCAGATATTGTTCTTCTTTTAGGCGATAGAGGTGAAATGCTAGCAGCAGCTATTGCAGCTTCTCATATGAATATTCCAACTGCACACTTACATGGTGGCGAGGAATCAGGAACAATTGATGATTTGAATCGAAACGCCATTACAAAGATTAGTAGTATCCATTTGCCTGCTACAAAGAAGAGCAGAGATAGAATAATCGCTATGGGTGAAAAAGCAGAAACTATTCATGTAGTTGGGGCTCCTGGTTTAGATCCAATTTACAATAAAGAATATGCTTCGAAGGAAAAGGTTGTAACAGAACTTGGTATTGATCCAGATAAGGAATTAATATTAGTAGTTCAACATTCAAATACCTTTGAAGTAGAGGAAAGTGCCAACCAAATTAAAGAAACATTAGAAGCGATTTCTGAACTCAAAAAACAAACTATACTTATTTATCCAAATTCAGATGCTGGTGGAAGAGCAATGATAGAGGTTATCAAAGATTATGAGTCACTGCCTTTTCTGAAAGTATACAAAAATCTTCCTCGAGATTTGTATCTTGGAGTTATGGCTTGTTCTGATGTTCTAATAGGAAATTCTAGTAGTGGAATAATCGAAGCTCCAGCAATGAAAGTAGGAGTTGTGAATATTGGTAGTAGACAACAGAATAGAGAAAAAGCTGAATGTGTTCTCGATGTCCCTTATGATAAGAGTGATATTTTGCAAGCACTAAAATTAAGTCTTAGCAAGAAACATAAGGAAAAAATAAGACTCTGCGAACATCCATATGGTTCCGGTAACTCAAGTGAAAAAATTGTTGAAATACTATCAAGTATTGCTATTAATAGAAAAATGATAGAGAAAAAATAATTAGAACTCTGAGTGTGAAAAAATGAAGATATTTATTATTGGTGCTGGCGGTCATGGTAAAGTTTGCTTAGATGCAATAGAGTCCACAGGTAAGCATGAAGTTTTGGGTTATATTGATGATAATCCTTCAAAACATGGGACAACATTTTATGGGTTGCCAGTTGTTGGTGCTGTTGATGATCTACTTGGCAAGCTAAAAGGGAAAGCAAAGGGAGTGTTTATAGCTATTGGTAACAATATAGTTCGTAATACATTGTTTGACAAACTTACAAAGCACTACACAATGGTAAATGCTATTCATTCAGAGACAGTTGTTTCGGAATCTGTTGTGTTAGGTCAAGGAGTGTTGATTATGGCTGGAGCCATTGTCAATGCTGACACTCAAATTTGTGATGGAGTTATTATTAATACGGGTGCAACAGTTGATCATGATTGTTCGATAGGAAAATTTGCCTTCATTGCTCCTGGTGCAAACCTCTCTGGAACCATTCAAATTAATGACAGAACTTTGATTGGTACTGGAGCAATCATTATACCAAATATATCAATAGGTAAAGATGTAGTTGTTGGTGCTGGTGCGGTTGTAGTTAAAGATTTGCCAGATAATTGTACTGCTTATGGTGTACCAGCTAAAATAAAGTAAAATAAATAGCGAAATAATTAGTATTTCATTAAAGACTTATTTCGCCAGTTCTTTCTGTTTTAATAATCTCTCTTGATATTTCTGTTGGCAATCTTTGTTAATTGCAACAATATCTGGGTGATTGTCTAGAAAATCTAAAATATCATCAATATTTGTTTTGTAAGTTTCAACACCAAATTGATCGAAAATTGCTTTGAATAATTCAAAATCTTCAGGATAATCCAAAGTCATTCGATAATTTCTCTTATGATTTTCATCAACCTTGAGATTGCTCACATTAAACAATCCTGTTTCTGTGAAATATCTCCCCCAAACCTCAGTTTGCTTTGATTTTTTAATTTCACAAACTTTCTTTAAAGCTGATGGTTTTAACCCATAAGAAAACATACCAATTGGTAGATCCATACATCGTATATGATCCGCATTTGTCTTTTCGAAATTTTCACGTATGCGTTTAATATAATCAATTGATACTAATGGGTTATCAGCAGAGATGTTTATTGCGAAGTCTAATTTGTAGTGTTCAGCTGCATCAGATAACCGCTGAATAACATCATCCTCGTCTCCCAAGTAATAATCAATCCCTTCCTCATTTGCAATTTCAACTAAAGGTGCATCTTGGGGATTAGGTGATGTACAAATAATTAATTGATCTAAAGCATCAGATGTCTTTAATCTATCAATCATGTGTCGTATTATTTCTCTTTGATTGATTTTCAAAATCAATTTTTTCGGTAATCTAGTTGATTTCAATCTAGCAGTTATGAGGAATCCAACTTTCATTTTAATCATCTCAATTTTTTAAAATAATTCATCAATTATCGGATCGAACTTCTTAACTGATTTATTCAACTTTTTACCAAAGTACGGTTTTATCTTATCAAGAGGGATTCCTTCAATTGAGCGCATTGCATGAACATCATCTTCTGTTAGAAGATGTCCTGTTTTCAAATCTTTTATTGCAACGGTACGCTTTCTAACCATTTGACGATAACTCTTCTCAGCTTCAGAGAAGGGTCTAATTTCTTTGCTTCCGAAAATAGTTTCAATTCTTCTAATATATTCAACAAAAGTACTCATCTCTTCCGGATTCAAAGCAGCAAAGTAATCTGTGCCCTTTACTGATCTATCATGAGTGATGTGTTTCTCAATTATATTGGCTCCTATTGGAATACCCATTAGTGGTACAACCAGAGCCAGTGGATCTTCTGCATCAGTATGATCAGAAAAACCTACAGGTCTGCTAAATATCTTTTTCAGTGTTTTAATGAAATTTGCGTTATTATCTTCTAGCTTTGTTGGATAGTTCTGTATTCCATAAAGTAATGCTATTTCATTACACCCTTCTTCATTTAACCATTCAATTGCTTGTGATATTTCTTCTATTGTGGAACCTCCCATAGCAAAGAATACAGGTTTTCCAATTTGAGCAATTTTTCTAATCAATCTTTCTTCAGTGATGCAACTCGCATGGAACATACAAACATCGGGATTTAGTTCTTTAACTAATTCAGCACTCTTAACATCATTACATAAAGCACTAATTTGAATGCCTAATTTCTTTGTATAGTTAAAAATCTCTGGCCAAGCATCAAAGGGAATAGATAATTCTGACAATTTTTCATAAGCTGAAGAACTCTTTTCATCTGCTTGATAATGAGGAACCATGTAATCCTCTAGACAAGTTATATGGAAATTTACAGCATTACATTTTGCGTCAACGCATGCCTTAATAATTTTCTTTGCTTTTTCAACAGAACCATCATGAGACCAAGCCATCTCACCAACAATATATGTTGGATATCCATCGCCAATATTTTTTTTTCCAACTTTAAAGGACTTCATTTTCCATCCAACTCTATCTTATTCATTTGGTTTTTTCTATCTAATTTCATATTCTATATCTGAATAATACTTTTTCCTAAAGTAATTGATCTCTCTAGATATTGTTAAATTTCCGTTCTTCTTCAAATAAATTGTTATTTAAAACAAAAAATCATTTACTAAATTTTAAAATTAATTCAGCATTTCTTTGTGAAGCTTGACCATCAAATTCTAGATAATTAATAATTAATTTATCTCGACCTTTTTTGACTTGATTGATAATTTTTTCATTGTTAAATAATAAATCAATTGCATCCGATAATTCCTTGTGATTTGTTACTTTAAGCACCGCTTCCGAACCTTTGAAGAGCTTGGCTTCCACCTCCCCAGGAGGAATTAAAGTAATCAAAGGTTTACCAAAGAGCATTGCTTCAAGACCTGCTGTAGAATGTGTAGTTAACGCAATATCACAAGCATTTAGTGTTTGGAATAGTGGAAGATTTTTTTGAACTACAATATTCTTAATTTTATTCCTCTTTATTAATTCCTTAATTTCATTTTCATTTTCTCTTGGATGTGGTTTCCATATTATTTGTAAGTTCGATTTCTTATTCTTTAGTGATTCCAAAACTTCTTGCCTGAAAATGTTTCTGTATTCTTTAATTCTTAATGGTTGACTTAAAACCACGATTGTTTTTTTGCTTGAATCAAAACCAATATTCTCAAGAAATTCATCTCTTTGAAAGGTTTTCTTTTTCAAAATAACATCCCATCTGGGGCAACCTGTAACAACAATATGTTCTTTAGAAAATCCTCCAAATTCTACAAGTAATTTTTTATCCTCCTTTGAATACACAGATAGAGTCGATGACATGTGGCAGCATTTCGAAGATAGTTCTTTTTGATTATTCTTACAAATCAAATCTTTGTAAATGAAATAAGCGCTTGCTGATGAAAAGCTAATATTTCCATGTTGTAAAGCAATAATAGGCAAATCCAACATTTTTGCAGCAATTATAGCTGCTCTACCAAAAACTGAATTTTCATTATAATGAACGAACACCTTAGGATCAATTAGTTTGAATAATTTTCTAAAGAGTTGTATATATTCAAAACCAGTAACGAGCTCTGTACTAAATTGCCTGAGGAAATCAAATTTATAAATTTCCAGTAATGAACAATCCTCATATGTAAAAGCTTCTTTGACTTTTTCGTTTGTAAATAATTTTCTCAATCTTCTTCTTAATATTCGTCTTATTTTAGAAGATTTTATTGAGAGTTTCCGGGAATAGAAATAATAAAGAGGTATATGATTTGTTTTAGTAATTTCTTCTTGAATATTCTTGAAAGCATCTATTTGTTTTGGATTGTTGATTAAATTGATCAATGTAATTTCAATGTCGCTTATCTCTTGTAATTTGAGCTGAATATTGTTCTGATAAATATCATGTCTTTTCAATTCACCTTTGATATTGAAATCCTGTCTATAGTCATTTTCCAAAAATGTAAAAGCAATTCTATTTTTATTCTTAATTGAAAATGGTGTTATGTCTGTTATTGACCCAGACCATCGGGCTAACTTTCTTGACTCAATTCTCCTTTTCAATCCTGCAAATAGATTGACTATAATTTCTTTTGTTTTATTAATTATTTTAAATGATATTGTAGTATTTGTTTCATATTCTATTGATAGTTTTTTACAAATGGCTTTTATTAATGGAGCATTTTTTGATTTGGAGTCAAAGATAACCTTTTCCGGTTTAAATTTATTAAGAATGTTTAAAACAATAGTAAGTGTTGTTAGCGTTTTTCTAGCAACTAAAATAGAAAATATTCTTATTGGTAAAAACCACCAGAGATTTATTCCTTCAATTAGAAATTCTTTATCTATATTGTCTGTAAGGATCTCTTTTGATATATTTAAAATAAATTCATTTGTTGTTTTGAAACGATTAACATAAGTTGATTCATCTATAAAATCATCAAAATTCAATCTTGTTAGATTTTTTATTCCAAGATTCTCTCTTTCAATTTCTGGAGATGAGATATCAATTATCTCATCAAAATTAACGGAATGTCTTTTGATTTCTTTTATTACCCAATCGGATTCTCCGTGTAGAGAAAAGACCAACAAACGCCTTTTTTTAACCATTTGAGTTACAGACCAGTTCAGTTTCTATATCTTTTTTTCAAATAATTGATATTATCTCTTATTGTGAAATATCAACAACAATATAATTGTTATTCTTGATTTGTTCTTGCACGTTTAAGTAATTTCTTTATTTCATCAATTGAAAGACATTCTGAATCAGAGGAAGCATAATTTTTTCTTTGACATTTCTTAGCGTTTTCAAAACCTATTCTATTTGCTTTCAAATCCTTTAGATCTTGAGTTTTTGGGAAAACTATTAACATCTTGTCCGTTTCAAAAGCATTTTTAGCTTCAGTATCTGTCATTAATTCCTCAAACATCTTTTCTCCTGGTCTTACCCCGATTATCTTTTTCTTAACGGTTGCCTTATCGATGTTTAATCTCTTCGTATATTCATCAATAACTGCGTCTGCTAAATCTCCCGTTCTGATTACAGGCATTTTTAGAATGAATATTTCATAACCTTTAGCCATAATCGTTGCTTGAAAAACTAAATCAATTGCATCTGGTAGAGACATCATAAACCTTGTCATTTTAGGTTCTGTTATATTGATAGGATTTCCTTCCTTGATATTTCTCTCAAATATCTCAACTACTGATCCTCGAGAGTATAAAACATTGCCAAATCTTACTGAAGAGAAAGTAATATCCTTTAATCCTCGATAATTATTGGCATCAGTTATGAGTTTCTCAGCTAATAATTTTGTTGCTCCCATAGTATTTACAGGATTAACTGCTTTATCAGTGCTAATGTTTATGACTTTCTTCACTCCACTAATAAAAGCTGTATCAATCAAGTTTTGTGTTCCAAGAACGTTTGTTTTTACGGCTTCAAATGGATTATATTCGCACAGTGGAACATGTTTCAATGCTGCAGCATGGTAAATTATATCGATATCTTCCATTGCTCGAGTGAGTCTTTCTTTATCTCTAATATCTCCCAATAAGAATCGTAAATTTCTCTTACCTCTTAATTTTTCCTTTAATAGAAAGGTAGCATTTTCATCATTACAAAAAATTCTAATCACTTTAGGATTATATTTTAACAATCTTTGAACTATTACTGAACCAATAGAACCCGTTCCACCAGTTACTAAGATTTTTTTATCTTGAAACATGCTTTTAAGTTTGTCTTCTGTGAGATTCATTTCAAATCATTTCCCTAATAGTTTGTATTATATAATCTAAATCATCTTTTGCTAAATCAGGATACATTGGTAAAGTCAGTACTTTACTAGACAATTCCTCTGTATGCGGAAGGTCACCTTTTTTGTAACCATGCGTACTAGTATAGAATTCTTTCAAATGTATAGGATCAAAGTATACTTTGCTCATTATTCCTTTTTTAGTAAGGTGTTTTTGTAAATTTTCTCTTAATTCATTACTTTGTAATTTTATAGTATACATTTGATATATATGAAATGCATCATTATATGTAATTGGAACTTGTACATTTGATAAATCTTTCAAATTGTCATTTAGATATTTTGCATTTTTTCTTCTCATATCTATTACTTTTGAGATGTTGCGAAGTTGAGATAGTCCTAATGCAGCTAGCATTGTAGCCATTCTAAAATTATATCCAATTTCTATATACTCATTATCTGCTGTATTTGAAAAGTAATCAAAACCCATATTCTCTAATCGACCATGAGATCTGATTAATTTTAGTTTCTCATACAGTGTTTCATTATCTGTGGTAATAAAACCACCTTCTCCTGTTGTGATTATTTTGTTTTGGCAAAGACTGAACATTGCAGAATCACCAAAATTTCCAACCTTATATTTATCAATATATGATCCTAATGATTGAGCTGCATCTTCAATTAATAGTATATTATTATCGCTGGATATTTTCATTAGTTCCTTGATTTCTTTACAAGGTTGACCGCCATAATGCATTGGAATGATAACTTTTGTTTTTTTAGTTATTCTTTCATTAACATCATTGGCATCTAATCCAAATGAATCTTCTTCAACCTCTGCGAAAATTGGTTTTCCGCCTGCTAAAAGTACTGCATTAGCAGTTGCTATAAAAGTAAAAGAAGGTACTATTACTTCTGAAGATTTTATATCATAGGCTTGTAAAATTGCATGCAATGCTGATGTTCCTGAATTGAAAGTTAGAGCATATTTTCTGTCTACAAAATCAGCCAATTTTTCTTCAAATTGAGTTATTTCTGGACCGGTAGCCCAATAAGTTCCTCTCCTAATAACAGCTTCAACGGATTGGATATCCTCCTCCTCCCAATGAATCTTAAACATAGGTATTTTCCATTCCAATAGTGGTGACTCCAGCTAACTCTAATAATTGACTAATTCCTAGTTGATTTCTTTATTTTTATTTTTATTCTAAGTAATTACTGATTACTATCCAAGTCTTAGAATAGTTGATTATGTAAACCTTAGATTATATTGCTAAATGTTTCTGTTCTTCTCTTCTTTTCTCATATAATATCTGGCACTTTGAATTTATTGCAACAATATCGGGATTATTATCAAGATAATTGATCAAATCATCCAATGAAACTTTGTATGTATTTTCACCAAAATTCTGAAATATTGCTTTAAAAAACTCGAAATCTTCTGGGTAATCCAATGTTAAGCGATAATTCCTTAGATATTTTTTTGGGATTTGAATATTTTGAATATGAAATAAATCCGATTTAGTAAAATAATTTCCCCAAACTTCAGTCTGAGTTGATTTCTTTGTCTCACAAACTTTGAGCAAAGCTTCGGGCTTAAGACCATAGGAATATAAACCAATTGGTAAATCATTACATCTAATATGATCAGCATTTGTTTTTTTGTATTTTTTATAAATCTCTGTTATGTATTCTGGTGATACTAATGGATTATCAGCTGTAACATTAATAACATAATCTAGATTAAAATGTTGAGCTGCATCAGAAAGTCGTTGAATAACATCATCCTCATCACCAAGAAAATATTTGATTCCTTCTTCATTAGCTATTTTAACTAATGGTGCATCTTGTGGGTTTGGCGATGTACAAATGATGATTTCATCTATAACTTTACTTTCCTTAATTCTATTTATCATATGTCGAATCAATTCAATACCATTTACTTTTAAAATCACTTTCATTGGTAATCTAGTTGACTTCAATCTAGCTGTTATCAGAAAACCTGTCTTCATAGTAAATCCTAATAAATCTACAGTTTAAAATATTTCTTCTCGCTAGAAAATGAATCTGGAATAAAATAATGCTTTTAAGTATCAATTTAATTTATATTGATTTATAGTCTAGTTATAATAGAATTATTTAAAACTGCAAAATGTCTATTCAAGCAAATCAAAAATACTCGAATGTGAGAGATATGAAAGGAATTGTTTACATTGTTCATTGCATTGATACTGAAGGTCCTTTATATGAATCGATAGAAGCTACGTTTGAAAGAGTGAACAGTGCATTTGGTTTTAGCTTTGAGCCCTCTTATGAGAATCTCAACAAATTGCAAAAGAAGGAGATTCCTCTTTCAGGCAAAGAGGATGCTGTAGCAACTCTTGTCTCTCAGAGAAGATTGAATTATAAAGATAATTGGGTGAAAATTGATGAAATGTTGGATGAAATTACTAGTGAAAAATTCAGAAATGAATTAAAAGATTCATTCTGTGGTAATTGGATTTATAATTGGTTTTGCTTAGATCATGTTGGTTTCACTGGTGATAATCCAAGAAGAAGAGATTTGGGTCACCATAATATTTTCGACCATTACAGATTATATAACAAATTGAACAAAATAACCAAAGATATGATCCAATGGCATTTTCATCCTCTTGCATTCATTAAGGATGCACATCGTTCAGGAACAGCATACGTAAGTTCCTCTATGCCTTTCGAAATATTGGCTAGAAAAATTATAGAGAGAAATTGGTTTCCTTCTGCATACAGACCTGGATTTCATACAGAACGACCAGATTCACACTGGTTCTTAGAACAATGGATTCCTTTTGATTATGCAAACCAAGCTGTAAAAGGTATTCCTACTGATCAACCTGATTTAGCGGATGGACGATTCGGAGATTGGCGAAGAGCTCCTGCTGAATGGGTGGTCTATCATCCCGATCATGATGATTATCAGAAAGAGGGTAACTGTAGACGTTGGATAGCTAGATGTTTGAATATGGATGCCCGACTCCGAGAAATTAATATTAATGATTTTCGTGATGGTTTTGAGAGAACAAAAACAACAGGTAAATCAACTTTAATTTCTTTTACGAATCATGATTTTAGAGATATGAAACCTGAAATAAACAAAATAAGAAAAATGCTTAAGCAAGTTTCTGAGGAATATCCGAATATTAAATTCAAATTTACAAATGCAGTTGAAGCAATGAGAGGTGTTCTTCAAATAAAGAAGAAAACTGCACCAGGTTTCACAGCTAAACTTGAGGAAAAGAGTGGTGCAATAGTTTTCAGAATTTACTCTAAGAATGATATATTTGGTCCCCAACCATTCCTTGCTATTAAAACAAATACTTCAGATTATTATTGGGATAATTTAGATTTTCAAGGAAAAAATGAATGGAGCTATACTTTTGATTTCAATACCCTTGCTATTAATTCAGTAGCTAAAATTGGTATTGCTGGAAATACCGCAAGTGGTGTTACTGAAATTTTCGTTTATGATGTTAAAAGTAAAACAACAACAACTGAAATTTTGAATTTGGAGTAATTACGATGAAAAAAAATGGACCAATACTAATTACTGGAACATTTAGATCAGGTACTACATTAATCGCTCAAATCTTGAAGAATCATCCGGAAGTAGAACTAGTTTATGATTCTGTTAATTTCATGCGTTTTAGTTACGATCGATATAATCCACTATCCCAATTTAGCAATGTTGAATCTCTTCTTACAGAGATACACAAGAGAATATCAGAAAGGTGGGATATGAATTTTGATTATAATAGAGTAATTGATTGTTTAAAAAATCAGGAAATAACTTATGGATTAATTTATGATATATTAATGAGTGAGCTTTTATTAACAAAATCTGAAGCAGAAATTTGGGGAGAGAAAACAACATTAGTATGGACTAAAATCCCTGAATTTTTCAAAATGTTTCCAAATGGTCGTGTTATTCATATTATTAGAGATCCAAGAGCAATACTCTCTTCTTGGAAAAAGATGACTAATGCTCCTGGTAATGATTATCTTGATGCTATTTTAAATTGTCAAGATTCGATGGCCAAGATGGATCAATATAAATCTACATTCAAAGACAAAAGATATGTAGCTATGAAATATGAAGATCTGGTTGATCATCCAGCAGCTCTAATGAAGATCGTTTGTGAGAAACTAGATTTAATCTATACCGATGAATTGTTAGATGCCAAAATGTTCGCTGACAAAGCAGGCAAGAAATGGTCTGGTAATTCCATGCACCAGGATAATGTAAAGGGTATTACTAAAAAATTAGTTGATATTTGGAAAACCAAATTGGATAATTGGGAGATTTACTTAACCGAACATATTGTAGGTAAATATATGACTACTTTTGATTACAAAAATATGAATATTGAGAAAACAATGCCACTAATTCAAAGAATCTCATCAGAAATTGCTTCTAGTGAGCTAGTTACTGAAGGTATGCTTTTCTATCAATTAACAAATGAGGGATTTGAAAGATTCCCAACTGATCCTCTTAGTTCAAAGAATTGGGCTACGACGAAAAAAATTGATTAGTAATTAGTTTGTTGATTATTTGAAGTTAATCTTTATCACTTAATAAATGAGAATATTCTACAACCATTTTTTTAATTTCGTTTTCCCATCTATATTTTTCAGAGAATTGTTGAATCTCAGACCCAGATGGATATTTATCTATCGATTGTAAAATCCGTTTAATTTCATCTTTAGGAGTTGTAGTATTGGCATATATTAACAAATCACCAAATTTTTCGTAAAATACATGTGCTTTTGGTGTAATTATTCGCAATCCTAAAGCAGTCATTTCATAAAGTCGATTAGGTGAACAATAATGTAATCTTTCGTTAAGCACTAAAGGGTTTAATGCAACCGCTCCCTTTGCAGAATTGGCTAGGTATTCTGTATATGGTTTTGTTGGAATGAACTTCGCACCGAGAGCTTCGAATTTTTCATCATTGGGACCAAATATAACAACAACCCAATCATCTAATTCTGCTGCTGCTTCAACGATGTTTGTAATATCTCTGAGATAATCTTCGGAAGCTTTGCATGCACGAGAGGAATGAATGATTTTTTTTCTCGAATCGGTTTTAAAGAAGTCATCAACTAAATCATCTCGAGAAAGTGCTTCAATAATCATATCTTTTCTTGTATAGTTCTCAATACTGATGATTTTATCTCGAGGAATTCCTCGTTTTTCATAGAAATCAATCCAATAATCTTGCACTACTACATTCAAATCTGCTTGTTTCATAATTTTCTTTGTCAATCGTTTTACTGCAAGATATTGGTAGTACCTAAGA
>DAOUWQ010000126.1 GCA_030667035.1 Candidatus Heimdallarchaeota archaeon
AAATTGATCCAACAGTTAATATTGGTTTAACAGACTCAAGTGGTGTTAATAGTTTAGATTTACGAACAGATATTTTTATCAGCTTGGTTTATTCAATTATCCGAAGTATGCAACTTGTTGTTTGGATAATTTCTCTTGCTATTATGGTTATTTCAATAACCAGATTCCAGGAACTTAATAGGTATCAAGAACTAAATCAACTTCTAATGGGTCAGTCATGGAAAAAACGAATTGGAGGTATTCTAATTGATAGTTTCTTATTAGGTGGAACTTCATCAATAATAACAGCAATGTTATTCTTTCCATTAATGTATTTCCAAAAACTTCTTTCTATGCAATTCCAATTCACAATTCATCTGTTATTCGAGTTTATTATTCTCCAAATTCTTCAACTAATTATAATCCTATGTTCATTTCTAGCATATGAGTTCCATTTGAGAAAGATTCAAAATTCAAAGATAGCTTTTGACACAAAACATCAATTTTCTAAAGATAAATTCATAAAAATTGTATCTGTTTGTTGTGTAGCTTTGCTTATCCTAAATATCCTGCTTCAAGACAAATCTTGGATTTTCTTGATAACGTTTTTCAGTGTTTTGTTAGCAAGTTTACTTGTAAGTGGAATCCTATATGGTACTCTATTGGTAATCACCAAACTAAGCGAAAAATTAACTTTCCTCTATATGAAATCGAAAGATAAACCACTCAATCCAATAAGCTGTTTGTTTATTTTATGGAAGAAAAAGTTTAAACAAAGAAATTTCTTATTTTTATTGATATTTACTCTCATATCCTCTACATTCATTTATTCAAATGCTACAGCAGATATTAACAAAACAAATAGTCTATATGGTTTGGGTGGAGAAATAAATTTAACAATAAATGGAAATGCTACCAATCAAATAATACCTGTTTTATCTTCGTATGATAATATTGAAAGTTTTACTATTAAGAAATATTCATTTCAAATGAGTAATGGGACGGGTTTCTTCAATTATGGCATCCTTGACAATAAGCTACAAATAATTAATAGCTCAGATTTTACTGGTAGTGAAGTATTTAGCATAGAAGGGATTGATTTTCAAAACTACTTTGAACATTATTCCGATTGGAATAGGAAAAACTGGTTAGACGAAGTTACTTCATCTCAATTAGATAATCACTCTATCCTTCTAAGTAACAAACTAAAAATAGACGGTTTTAGTAAGGGTGATAGTTTGCAGATAGATAATAACTCATTGACAGTAGCTGGTTTCTATCAAACATTGCCAGGGATTGGATTGCAATCAACTAGTGATTATTTTAGTACGATAATATGTGACATAACTATACTAACAAATTGGTTCCAATCCAATAACATAACAAATAATTTTGCTACCTTTATTATAAAAACATCAACAGAAACGACCCTAGAAACCATCGGTTATTTAAGTACTACACTTTCATCCCAAGAATTTGAATTAAGTTATCTTGATCCAGAAATTTACTCTAGTATAAATACCATTTTTCTGAAACCACTTGCGATTTGTTTTGAAGCATTTATTCTGATTTTCCTTGCTTTGATTATTTTCTCATTAATGAGAATAAAGAATCAAAGTGGAGAAGTTTTATCATTAAGCTTAATTGCAACTAGAAAAAATTACAAGAAACCATTCTGGAATTATTCTTTGATAGAAAATGGAGTTATTCTATTGTTTGGTTTTATAACCTTTATTATTTTCAATATAGTAGCTTATAAACTACAAGCGATAGTGTTAGTTAGTGAATCATTTTTCGTTTCGGATAATACTATCCAGAATTATGCATTTCTATTCGTTGGATATTTCGTATTATTATTAATCCAACAAATAGCTAGTTTCCTTGATATTCGAAAACTTGATCTTGCTATGATATTTCGTCATCCTGAATAAGAAATTTTGGTGTGTATATTATGAAAACAAACAATGCTAATCATAAGCTCTCAATAAATGAATTAACTAAAATATTCCCACATCCATCAAAACCTAACACGAATATTCCAATTTTTGCAAATGTTTCTCTCAATATGGATGCCAAGAGATTAAATTTCTTAATTGGTCCCTCTGGTTCAGGAAAAACTACTTTATTCAGAATTTTATTAAAAATCGAGGTAATAAATGCTGGGGAAATCCACTTTGATAATCAGGTTATTCATTATCTCTCACATAAGCTAAGGACGAAATATCTACAATCAGTTGGATTTATGGATCAATTCCCTGCAAGATATTTGTCAATGCGTTTAACTGTAAAAGAGAATTTGGATTATGTTTTATTATTGCGTTCTACCTTGAATTCTAACGAACGGCAAGAACGAATTCAATCAATTGTAAAAGAGCTCAATATCACAAATTTACTTGAACAAAAAGTGCAGACACTTTCAGGTGGAGAATTACGACGATTAGGTTTAGCTTGTACGATTATCTCTAAACCTACTTTATTACTTTTGGATGAACCTACTGCACAATTAGATGCTGAAAACAAGAAACTTGTTATGAATACAATAAATCAATTATATTCGATTTATAAACCTTTAATCATTATTACAACACATGATCAAAGTATTATTGAAGAGAAAAGTGCTGTTTATGAAATTAAAAATCGGAGGATAGAATTGCTATGATTGTAAATTTAAAAGACATTCATTACTCAATAACGGATAAAAATCGTCAAATTGAATTAAAAGTACTAAATGGTATTGATTTACAATTACATAAAGGAGAATGTTGCTTTATATCAGGGCCCTCAGGTTCAGGGAAAACAACCTTACTTCATATCATAGGTGCTCTTCTTCATCCTTTGCTAGGAACTCGAACATTGTTTTCAAAACAAATTGATAATAATTCTTCATTAGGTGAAATTCTAGAAATACGTAATAAAATTGGTTACTTAATGCAATCTTCATATTTACCTTCAGAAATTACTATACAAAAATATTTACAAATTCAAACCAGCCTTGCAGGACTAGGTTTAAGAACAGCTGAAAAGAAATACCAAGAATTAATGGAATTTCTCTCCATAGATCAATTTATGAAAATGAAACCAAATTCTTTAAGTGGTGGAGAAAGACAAAGAGTTGCTCTAGCAAGTGTTTTACTTCAAAATAACCAGCTTTTATTACTAGATGAGCCAACAGGTTCCTTGGATCAAAAATCAAAAGAAGTAGTTTGGAAACTCATAGATGAATTACGTACAAAAAATCATACTATTTTAATTGTTAGTCATGATTTAACGTTTAAGAATTACTCTGACAGCTTTTATGAATTGCGAAATGGCAAACTTCATTAAATAAAATCCAAAGTAGCTTTCTTGACAATTTTCGGGTTTTAAATAGTCTCGTTCTGTATATATTAGTGAACTATGTTACTAGCTCATACTAGGTGAGAATTATTCTAACTAAACAGCAGGTCAATTCTTCGATTGATGACTCCCATCCCGATGCCGACATTGTTACAATTGGCTGTGAGGATCAGCTCCAAAAACGGAACCGTCTCAAGGGTCTTGCTATGCAAAAGCTCGTTCTTGAGGTTATGGATTCTCGTAAGAATGATGACTCCATTGCTGAAATTTCCGATGTTCTTTCCACTCAAAGTGCTGATTATTTCATCGTTGATATTCCATTCAAGCTTAACATTGATACTTTGTACCGCAAATGGGAGTACCTTCAAAGTAATGCTCTCACTGATTTTTTAGAAATCTGGGTTCGCGAAGAAATTGTTGATAAAACTTGGAAAGTCTGTAGTTTTTGCGGTCAACGCATTCGTGCTGGTGAACAATTCTCCCGCAAGTGCAAGAAATGTAAGAAGGGTTGGTTTCATTTTGCTTCTGAAAAGCTTCCCACCTGGAAGGTCTTGACGATGGGTTCCAAAGATCGTATGATCAATATTCTGCTCGAGAAGGGTTTTATTAAACCTGCTCCTATCAGGAAACGCCTTGATTTCTTCCGTTATACTAAGGGTGTTTTTGAAATCTACGAAGCCCGGAATAAGGAGTCAACTGGTTTGACCACTATGGATCTTCGTAAGACTTTGATCTATCCTTTCATTGTTCACAATAGCGGTTTCAAAGTTGAAAAGTTTATTTTAGTTTATAATGGTCATCTCACAGATGAGCTTCTCCGCGAGATCCGAAAGGGCTATGGTCGTAATTTTCCTTTCAAAATTGAGCTTCGTCCTGTTGGTGATTACCTCCGCAAAAATGGTTTAAAAATTAAAGCTGTTCGTGTGCTTAATGACAATGGCCATTATGAGTATCAGTTCGTTAAGGGTTTCAAAAATAAAATTATTATTGATTTAACCGAAGCCTGAAGAAATAAAAAAAGAATAAGTAAAAGCACCATTAAGTGATTTCACTTTCTTTCTTCTTTCGTGATATTGGTATCCGTTTTCTTATGATGAAAAATATCGGTATTGCTATCACAATAATGCTTGCTGAAACAATAAGAATAATTGAGCCTGCCCCGAAACCTGCTTTTGGATTTATCATTGAACTGTACACACTCATTCCAAAGTAACTTTTTGCCACATAAATATAGGTTTCATCTGCGCATAAACCGTATGTATCTACTCTGTCAATATAATATCCTGCGAGTGTTGGGTTTTTTTTATCTGAAATATCAAACATATACACTCCATCAAACAAGTTTGTGATAAATGCTAGATTATTCTGAATAGCTATTTCTCCAGATGGAGTAACGAATCCCTCTAACATCCTTCCACTTTCTCCACTATACTGATCGATATATCCTACTACTTTAGGGTTCTCCGGATGCGAAATATCAACAATGTAAAATTCAGTACTGCTTATCAAGTAGCTGTAATCGTCTTTGATGGTTAAATAATGAGGAGTAAAATCATTACTTATTAACAAAGATCTGGCTATCTTGATGTCATTTGTATTTCTAATATCAAGTATTACCAATCCATTTGTTTCATCTATAATGTAAGCATAATCATTTTTCAGCTCAACAGCTACGATAGAATTTAAAGTAAAGCTACCGACCTTTTCTGGTACCATTGGATTGGAAATATCTAATATTATTAATCCTTTTTCTTCACATGCAAGGTAGACTTTTTCATCTTGTACGAAAACGCTTCGGATATTTGTTTGATTGTCCTCAAAAATAAAACTGGAAACTTTACTAGGATCATTAGGATTGGATATCTCTATAATAGTCAGATAATGTTCATAACAGCAACTCAAGAACACTAAATCGTTTTGTATAACTATTGACCTATACTCTAAACCATCTGAGTAATGACCAATTGTTATTGGATCGTGTATGCTCATATCAATAATTTCCATTCCATTATAATTTGCGATGTAAGCTATTGAATCTTCAACTTTTACATCAAAAACAATTCCTCCACTAAAATAAGCGCTTACTTTTACAGGCGAAATTTGATTTGAAATATCAAAGATGTTTAGATTTCCACTGTATTCATTTGCAAATAGTATTTCATTATATACCTCTAATTTTGATGAACCATAGCTATTCTCGATTGCGCTGATTTTTTCTGGATGTTCTAAATCAGTCACATTTAATA
>DAOUWQ010000012.1 GCA_030667035.1 Candidatus Heimdallarchaeota archaeon
AAACTCTTCAAATAGTTGAAAACCAACAAAAAAATGGTAAATCATGGAAGAGTTTTTTGAAAGTATATCTTGTTCTTGGTGTACTCTTTCTCGTTATGTTCACAATGCGTTCAACGGTTTCAATATTGCAGGTTTTTGTTCCGAACTTGAGTAATACATTTGAAGTTACGGAAGGAACAATAGCAATTTTGTTTACAATCTACAATCTATCCGCAGCTTTTGTATCACTGCTTATTGGTCCTGTTGTTGAAAGGTTCGGTTATAAATTAATGATGTATACTGGGATGTTCATTTTTGCCACAGCTGTTATGTTTTCAACCTTTGCTACTGAATTTTGGATGATGGCTATAACTCAAGTTTTTGCTGGAATCGGAGCGGCTTGTTTTGGTCCCGCGAATATTGCTTATGCTGGTGATTATTTTCCTAAATCTAAAAGAACAATAGCTATAGGATTGATTATGTCCTCCTTTTATATTGGAAATATTATTGCAGTGCCAATTAATGCCTATGTTGCAGACATACTTGATTGGCGATGGGGGGTAAGGATAATGGCCATTTTTAGTTTTCTTGTTTTTTTGATGTTATTATTTATTATTCCAAGGATTAAAGGGAAGAAAATTATTAGCTTGTTTAGAAATAAAGAAAGTGATGATAATAATGAAACCTTTCTAGATAATGATGAGCAATCTGATAACAGAGTTGAACTTTCCTATATCAATCGAATGAAGCATGTCCTCTCAAATAAATATGCTGTTGGAACCTTTTTCATCACTCTATTTCAAAGAGGAGGACTTTTTGCAATGACTACATTGCTATCAACCTGGCTATATGCAGAATTTAAATTAGAAACTACTACAATTGGATTTATCTTTATGGGAGCAGGAATAGCAGCTCTCGTTAGTAATACCTTCTTCAGTTGGCTTGCAGATAAAGTTGGCAAAAAACTAATCATTATTGTGGGCACAAGTTTAACAGCTATTTGGATTGGAATATTTCCATTGATTTCATTCACAGCTACTTTAGCTATTGTAAATATAATTATACTTAATTTCGTAGGCGCTATTTCAATGGGAAGTTATAATGCATTTATTACAGAAGTTGCTCCGCTCTCAAAAGGAACAGCTTTAGCAATAAACAATACTTTCGGACAAATTAGTCAAGCAGCTGCTGCAGCTATCCTTGGCAAAGTAATATTTGATCTTACAGGAAATTACTCATACTGTGGATACACAGCTATGGGCTTCTATATAATTAGCGTAATACTAATGTTCTTTTTTGTTAGGCCAAAAGAAATTGAAAAGTACATTGCATCTCGAGATAATATTCATCATTTGCAAGAAAATTCTTAATATTGCAGAGATATGTTCATATATTATATATTTGAGAGAAAAGTTAAGAGTAAAATAGATAATCAATGATTATGGAAGTGTCAAATTGGATCAATATGACCCAAAAAAACTTACCCAATGTTTGAATGAACTAGCTAAAGTGTTACAAATCTGTAAAACTACACAAAAGCTTACGGAGGAAACGGTAAACGTTATTCAAGATTATCTATTTTATGATGCAGTTGCTGTTCATCTCTTTAATTTAGAACAACAACTTCAATTAAGAGCAAATTATGGAATCAATATACAAAAAGAGATTGAAAAAACAAAAACGCAAGATTATGATATTATCATCGAAAATCTTTCAGAGCAGAAATTGTTTATTTATCAAGACTGGATTAAAAGATCAGAGTACCATAAATTATTACCTGAATTTGTTGGATTCAAATCAGTAGCAATTATACCTTTAATATTTAAAAAACGCATTCTTGGATTAGCAACCATTGGTTATCGCAAAAAACAGAATTTTAGTCATAATGAAATAATATTATTTGAAAGTATCAGTCTTTTAGTTAGTACATCAATTGGAAACTTGATTCTTCATGACAATTATCAAAAAAGAGTTGATGAGCTTCAAGATAGTATCAAACATATACGCCACGATTTTGCAAATGATGTACAATCAATAGCACTTGCATTAGAGCTTTTATCATCCGCAGATTTATCTGAAGATCAAAAGAAATACATTCGCATACTTAACAAAGCAAAAGAGTCCTCAATTACTAAAATCAAGGAATTGAAGCGATTAAAAACACAACATGAGGAAAACGTAATCTTAGATATTGGTCTTCCAATAAAAGATTGAGAATGATAGCAAGAATGATACAATAGAATTTAAGGAAAGCTTTTTTAGTTAACTACAGAGACCAATTTTAGTGTAAAGCTAGGAAGGATAAAGAAGCATTTATAATGTGTCCTTTTTCACACCAATTACTAAACTATACTTTAAATTGTGAGGAATTACTATGAGTCAAGAGAAAATCGATAGCGGTACAATTATTCTTAATGAAAATGGAGCAGAAATTGGAGTAATAAAAAAAATCTATTCAGATAGGTTTGCACGATTTGAACTTCAAAATTCTGATTCAATCGCTTTTGACCCCTCACAGGTAACTGAAATAAATGTTTCTGGAAGATTATTGAAAAAGAGATCAGCAAAAATTGTTCCTGAAGCACGAATTTTTACTAAAGGCGCTACGGAAACGCTCTCCGAAGCTGTAAGTCAAGCAATTCAAATAATAGTAGAACATTTAGCTACCAAAGAACTCAAGAAAGCACTGCAACACTTCGAATTTGATTGTCTAACTAAAGCAGAAATCGAAGAAAAACTTCCAGCACAGCAAGCAATTGGTTTCATTAGAGGTGTACAACTTGCAGGAAAAACTCCTCAAGATTTCGTTGTCAAAGCTGTTTTTCAGGTTTCAGAAAATATACCCGAATTAAAGAGCAAATTAGCACCTGAGATTGTTGTAGATAAATTAAACCAAGATAAAGCATTCATTAGAATTTTGTGGAATTTATTGAGAGTGGGCATTGCCCAAGCAATTAAAATAAAAGATATGGATTTAGTGAATATCAGTAGTGAAGCATTACTTGAGATTGGATTGAAGCTTATTGAAATTGAGCAAAGGGAATCAGGGTCTTCAAATGACATTCTTTTTTGGCAAAATAGAATCAATGACTGTATTTTGAAATATATTGCTTTAATGATAATAAATTTAGAACCAGAAAACCAACAGGAAAATCTGCGATTTATAAAAGAAAGCTCAACTGAAATAATCAAAACAATCAAAGTTCATTCCTCTTTAAAGGAACAAACTAGCAAACTTTTCGATATTTTTACCATTAAAGAGTATGAAAATAAGAAAACTATTGAGCTAATTCATTCTGGAGTGAAAGGGTTCAATCTCAATGTTATGTCCGAAAAGAGAGCAATGAAAGAATTGTTGGACATAATGAATAGTTGTACAAGTACAGAAGAAAAAACAAATATTGTTGACCTTCGCAAGAAAATCGATAAATTTACTCGAGAAACTCGAGGTGTCTCGCAGGAATTCATTCAAGTTTTACATGAAATCAGTCAATTCTTAAAGAAGATCGAATATGGTGATAGTAAAGTCCAAGATTATTTTGCGACATTAATGGGTAAAATCCATAGACGACAATATTACGAACTAGGCGATTTATTACAAAAATTGAGTAGCGAATGCTTCAAACAATAATAATAGACTTTCAATATTTTAAAAAAATAGAAGAAGAGCTAGATTAATCTTCACTAGCGTCTTTCAATTGGTTTGCACCACTACTTCTTAACCAATTCTTGTACCCTCGACCAGTTTTAGTATTAGCTAATCCACCTTCAGATGTTTCTTTGATTTCACAAGGCATCATTCGACCTATTTCATCCATAGCGATTACAACATCATCAAATGGGACAACGCTTTCAATACCGGCTAATGACATATCCGCTGATACAAGAGCACTTGCAGCCATAACACCATTTCTCTTAATGCAAGGTACTTCCACTAAACCAGCGATTGGATCACAAGCTAATCCTAAAGAATTTTTGAGCATTAGTGCAGCAGCATTCACAGCTTGTTTACAAGTACCTCCAGCTATTTCAACAGCAGCAGCAGCAGCCATTGCAGCCGAAACACCAATTTCAGCTTGGCAGCCATGTTCAGAACCACTAGTTGAAGCAACTGCATCACAAACAAGTCCAATTAATGAAGAAGCAAATAAACCTTTGACAATAGTTTCTTCAGATGCTTTAAATTTCTCAGCAACAGTGTAAACAACAGCAGGAACAACACCTGATGAACCGGCTGTGGGAGAAGCTACAATAGTACCCATAGAAGAATTAAATTCACCAACACCAATTGCTCGAGATACCACTTTAATAATTGTAGAACCAGTTATGGATTTGCTTTTTCTATTTTTAAGCAGTTTAGCAGCATCTCCACCACTCATACCGCTTGGTGATCTTTGTTCAATTTTAACACCATTATTAATTGAACTAACCATGACCTTCCAGATTTTGCCCATAGCAGACATTATTTCCTCACGGCCTACTTCTTGTATCTCCATTTCATGTTCTATCATTATCTCGCCTAATGATTTACCTTCAGTTTCTGCTTGTAAAATAAAAGGCTCAACGCTTCTTATTGTCAAAACATTTCTTCTCCTTCAGTTAATTTTGGTAGTATTCGCACTAAATCCATGCCTTTAATTTTAGATAATTTCGCTTCTAATTCGGCAGGGGCCTTTTCTTCAATTTCAATTGTAGTCATAGCTATTTCTTCTCGTGGGAT
The DNA here is from genome assembly GCA_030667035.1 of Candidatus Heimdallarchaeota archaeon. Lineage (GTDB taxonomy): Archaea > Asgardarchaeota > Heimdallarchaeia > JABLTI01 > JABLTI01 > JABLTI01. The sequence continues at coordinate 4,700 of DAOUWQ010000012.1, forward strand.
ATCTTTACTGCTAAGTGAAACAATATTAAGATTGAATTCAGAAATAACACCAGTTATTTTAGATAACGTCCCAACAAAATCTTTATGCCGCAAAATTAGAGTAACTTCATTACCTGTTATTTCAGTTGGAAAACCCAGTATTTTCCTAATTACTATATCTCCACCACCAACAGACTCAGCAATTATCTCAGTTGGTTGTTCTGGATCTTCAATTACAATTTTGATACTATTAGGATGATAACCTGCGCCTAGTCTTATTCGTCTGAATTGAATATCTACTTCTGCTTTTTTTGCAAGTTGATCAGCAATTTTAATTCGTTCATCAAAAGTTTTGAAACCCAGTAAACCACCAATTACTGCTTTGTCGCTTCCATGTCCTTTCCAAGTTTCAGCAAAGGAACCATGAAAATAAACTGTTACTTTTTTTGGCTCTTTGCCATAGAGTAATCTCGCTGTTCTACCAATTCTTACTGCACCTGCAGTATGGGAACTTGATGGACCAGTCATAATTGGACCTAGAATTCTAAATGCACTATCATCACCCATTGTGTCTTACCTTCACTAGTTTTTTAATCTTTGATTATTAATCACTATGAAGAAATATTCTATTGATAACAAAAACTTTCCTAAAGAAAATTATTTTCCTCCGGCTATGGAGGCTTTGCTAAGTTTTACTGCTGGAGAAATTGACCCTGATTCGTTTATCAAATCCTTTGAAACACCCTCAATATTTTTGAGCAAATCAAATATTGTGGTACCAACCATAGTTTCTTTCAATGGATAAGAAATCTCACCATTTTCAATTAAAAATCCTTGATCAATTAAAACGGAAATATTAGGCGAACCTGAAGATGGCTCTAACGCACTATCTTTGAGGAATATTCCTTTTTTAGTTTCAGAAATCATTTCCTCAACAGTCCAAGTGCCAGCTTCTATTTGCACCTGAGTTAAATCTGGATGGGGTTTGCTGCCTAAGCTATTTTTTTGTGCGTTTGCAGTGTTTTCAATTCCTAAAACATTTGCACAATATGAATTTGAGAAATATGCTTTAGCAACTCCTTTATCAATCAAAGTTAAATCCTTGTGAGGCACACCTTCATCATCGAAAATTGCCGAACCAACTCCACCTGCATAAAGTGGATTATCCTTAATCGTTATTTCTTTAGAAGTGATTTCTTCCCCTAAACGATCTTTGAAATAAGCAGTACCTAGAATCACTTCGTAAGCATCTAAACCCGCAGCAACAATTGAAGAAAGCGTATCCATAGCACTTCTATGATCAAGAATTACTGGTAATTCTTCGCTCTCAATTTTCTTTGAACCTAATAAAGAAACAGCATTTTTTGCTGCGACCTTGCCAATTTGTTTTGGTTTAAAATCAGCGTTTACACGAACTTTTTGAAAATCCCAAGATGTTGCAATATCACCATTTACTTCGGCTTTAGCGAAAATAACTCCAGTTAAGGAACTCAAGGTTTGTGAAACATCTACTCCTAAACTATTGAAAATAGATTCTGTAACACAGACTCGCTTGAAATTTCCACTAACAACTACGTCATCTTTTTCAGTTGCGGAATCAATGGCTTCAATAGCCATTTCAGTTAAATTTTCAGTCGGTAAATCACTAATGGCTTTATCCTCTAATCCTTGCACATTGGGATAATTTGTAAATGGACCTGGTAATGTTGAGAACAAATCATCTGGAGGAGATAATTTACTTAATTTTACTGCTTTCATAACAGAATCTTTTATTGAATCTTTATCAAGTAAAGATGTTGTAGCAATTCCCAAACCCTTTTTGGTGTAAGCTCTAACGCCTAGTCCAGTAATGGTTTTACTTTCAGAGGCAAAGATAGCGTTCTTTTCTAATTGAACAATATCAGAAGCGCCTTCAAGGACAAAAATCTCAATTTGATCCGCACCCTTCTTGAGACCAAGATTTACACCTTTTACAAACATATCATTCATTTACTAGAGACCTCCAACAACTATTTGTTTAACAGCTAAAGGTGGACCACCAGCGTGAACTGGAACCCATTGAGAAGCCTTTCCACAACTACCTGGAAAAGCAAATTCGAGATCTTTCCCAACTGCAACAGTTCGTTCTAATACCTCGAGACAAAGACCACTCATACTTACGTTTTGTATTGCAGCTCCAAGTTCTCCATTTTCAATGAGATGACCTCCTTGAGCTGAGAAATAGAATTCTCCTTTTGCAGTATCAACATATCCACCGTACGAATTCTCGAGATAGACACCATTTTTGATCATTTCAAGTAATTCTTCCAAGGATTGGTCCCCGGCATCTATGTAGGTGTTTCCCATTCTTACAACAGGACGATGGTTGAAGTTCATTGCTCGAGCAGCACCATTTGGTTCAACACCCATTTTTGCTGCTGTTTCTAACGAATGAAGATAACCGATTTGTTTTCCTTCTTTTACTAATTGTCTTTTAATGGTCTTTGTTCCCTCAGAATCATAACAATAACTTCCACGTAATCCGGGAATGGTAGGATCATCGTAAATATTAATGAGCTCGGACCCTAATTGCTCACCCATTTTTCCCTTAAGAATAGAATCATCAGCGAGAATACTATCTGCCTCTTCTGCATGTCCAAATGATTCGTGAACATACACTCCTACTAGAGAAGGATCCATTACAATATCCATTTTTCCGCTTGGAGGTTTTTCAGCATTAAGTAATAATAGAGCGCGTTTAGCTAATTCAACACCTTTTTCGGTAGTGTTAAATTTCTCAATCTCTTCCCATCCTGAAGTGGTCCCTTTTGAGATGTAGACATTTTGCATAGTGTTCCCTTCGCGTGCAGTAGCCATACATAAAATGTTTAGATTACTATATTCTGTGTAAACTTTCGTGCCAAGAGAATTAACAATAATTTCTTGTTGGAACCAATTCTTGATTGCAGCATTTGTAGAGACAATTTTATCTGAGTATTTTCGTGTTGTTTTCTCGAAATCGGCTACGATTTCATACTTTTGTTCTAATGGGACATCCCTAGGATCATTTTTGTAATTTACTTTGTATGTTCCTTCAATAACATAATCCTCAGTAATCATACCTTTTTCCTTAGTTTTTAAGGCAGTAGCTTTAGCAATTTTTATTGCTTTTTGTAATGCCGTTTCAATTTCTTCTAACTTAGTCCCGACAATTGAAACAAAACCCCATCCTCCATCAATTAATGCTCGAACACCCACCCCTATATCATGATCATAACTAATTTGCTCAGGTCTACCATTTTGGATAGCAATTGAAATTCCCTCACCTTTCTCAATTCGGATATCTGCAAAATCACCCTTCTTAAAACTAAATTTCTCTAATATTTTCTGGGTTTTATCCATCATTTTTAATCACAGACATCAAACTAAAGCATTTTTATTTGCTACCCATTTTAATTTTATCTAAAGATTTCGTTTTCGTCTTAAATTGGTGATTTTTCTTAGTTCAAATTTATTTGAACTCCTAGTTCAAGTTTTCTTTAAATAAATGCTTAAATAGTAAGATGTTTATCTAATTAAATGGACTTAATCGTGAGATTTTCCCGAACGACGCGATGAAAGTTATGAAATTTAAAGGAAGAAAACAAAAAATGAATAAAAATAGGATAGTCAAAGGATCAATAGTAATGATCATCACCCTTCTATTTATGGCCATGACTATTTCGACATCACAACTTAAAGCTACAACTGTAGATGAAAGTAAAGTACAATTAGCTGATGCTGAATATACCGGAAGTCAATACTTAGAAGAAATTGATATCTATCCACTAAAGGATACTGCAGCAGGTATTAATGCAGGATTCATTGGTGGTACTGTTGAATTACCTTTTGATGTTACAACAGCTTCATATAGCAATTTAGAAGCACTGAATTTGATTGTTGCAAATCAAGCAGCTTGGCGAATGCATTCTCAAAGAAGATTCTGGGATGTTGCGGACGGAGCATCACTAATGCTAGTCTTTAGAGGATTAACAACAGGCGAATCCCTCACTAAAGGGAATGAAATTGCAGCAATGATCGAAACAGCTTATAATTTCTCATTAACACTTGTATTTGGTCGATGGGATGCAGGACAAGAAACAGCAGTTCTCGTTTATCAAGGTAGAATTGCCTATCAAAGTGTATTTGATGCTTTCACAGATGACTTTACAAGTTATGTTTCTGATGATGGATTTGGTGAAGGAATAACTTCAAGTGTTTTAAACAATGCACCTATTAAAGCAATGGGCGTTTCATTAGTAAAAGGCAGATATGTATTGATGCAACCTGCTTTGGGTCTTGTTCCAGTTCTTGAATGTGCTTGGATTGATCCCGATGGATTAGTGAGGGATGGCACAATTATCGATATGAGTTTACTCAATATCATGCCAGATTTAGCTGAAGTTAGTGGAGCATCAAATGCTCTTGCAAGTATAGTCAGAATGGATTTACCCTATGTCGTTGATGTTTTAGAAATTGACCCAGATACAGATAATATGTATCCTCATCTCAAAGGTAAGTTTGAGTGGGTTGTAAAAGTAGATATCCCTATTTGGCAACGGGATTTAACATTTGATGATATTTTTGTTTCCTATGACCTTAATTTAAGCGATATGCGTTCTTATCCCCAAGTTATCGGTGAATTATCTCTTAATTCAAGCTTGCCATTTAATGGTGGACAAGATATTGAATATATATTCACTTGGGAGAATGTTGGTACCGAAACAGCTTACAATGTAACTCTCTCTTATGGAGAATTTGCTTATGATGAATTGGATGGTTTTTCACTTCTCGTTGAAAATCCTGACTTAACCTTTGATGAAAACAAAATCATCTATTATAATACTACAGACGGATATATTTCAGAAGCAGTACTTATTGGTTCAGAGATCTACTCAATTGAAGGTTGGTTTTATAATGACACCTCCCTCACTTGGTTAGGAGTTGGAGGATTTTATCCAGATGAAAATTTAGATTATCTCATAAGTTTAGCTTATACTGAACAAACTTACTTGCATCTCGATATTGGAGATTTTGAGAAAACAAATCTCACAGATATAGAAGACGCATTCACCTTAACAACAACTATAGACGAATTAGCTCCTGGCGAGAATGTAACCAAGAGTTTTGCTGTTAGAGATTTGCCAACAGGTACTGTCAATATTTACAATTCGACTGTTGGAACAATAACAAACGCTACTATTTTCATACAAGACTCTCCAAACTGGGAGGAATATTTCACACTCATGTTGAGAATGGTTGGTTCTTCATTACACATTCCTGAAGACCAAGTTACTTGGACCAATTGGTTCCCACAAGAAGTTGTTGGATCAGCGTATATCTATAATGAAGCTGATGGCACAGAATACATGGGATTGACAAATGGTTTAGTTATTCAAGTATATGATGACGAGGCAGTCTTAGTTGGCAAAGTTAGTTTAGACAAAGATGTTTATACATTCGGCGAAGATGTAACTTTCACTTTAGAGCTTGAAAACATTGGCAATGCAGATGCTACCGATGTGGATTATCAATTCTATCATGCATTTGTTACTGATGATTTGGAATTAGGCTATATTAGAGAGATTCCTGGTTCAAATGGAACTATACCATTAATCGAAGCTGGTAACACCGTTTCCGTAAATTACACTGAAGCCGCAATAACCAATGTAGGATTACATCCTGTGTTCGCGGTCTTTGGATATACAAGCGATGAGCCAGGCACAGATCCAAGGGATGTTCCCGCAGATCTACCTTGGTACCTTACTGAAGGCATGTCTGAAGCAGCAATTAATATTCTCGAAGCATTAGTTTATGCCAACCCAATATTCAATACTACAAGACACAACGCTGTTATTAGTTCCATGGATTTTGGATTAGTTTTGCCACCTCCAAGTAAAGAAGGCACAACACAACCAACTTATCCGACACCAGAAGTTGAAGTTACAACAGAACTTATCGGCTTAACTAACGACACTGAAATTGGTGATGAATTAACTCTTAGAACAACAATTACAAATGTTGGTGATGAACCCACAAATGTAATCTATATGCAGAGAATTCCATCCAGCTTAGGATTTGTAGCAGATACTGATAGCGTTACTGTTGAAGGAGTTGAAGTATCTTACGACAAAGCTTGGATTAATCCTCCATATTTCGGTATGACAATGGGCATAATCGCTGGTGACTTAACTACTCCTGCAGGAGCAATTGGTGTTCCACTTGGCGTAAATGAAACAATGATTGTTGAAATAACGGTTACAATCAAAACAAGTGGTGAAGTGTTTATTCCACCCGCAGAGATTCGATATAATAGTGCTTATAATATGACATCTCGTCCTGGAATAAATGATGATTCAGCTATTCCAGAAAATGACACACAAACTTCAATTTTGAATGGGCTTTACGCTGCAAGCATATCTAGCGACATTACTGTAGATCTTTCCATAAATGACATTGGTGATGCATCAGATACTGTAAGCACAAATAGTTGGGGTTCATATTCTGATAGCTTGACTTTTACAATACAATCACTTGGTGGTATTGGATATGGCTTCATCTATGTAGGTGTTGGTCTTATCGCAGTCACAGGTGTAGCAGTGCTAATCTATTTCCGCGCAAACGGTAAAAAGCATTAAACTCCTAAAATATCTCACCTCAAAAATATGGAAGTCGGATTTTTACCGGCTTCCTTCTCACTTTTTTCTCATTTTATTTAAAAACCATACTTTTTAACCATATTTTTCTCTTGTCCCCTACCGAAATGATTTTGATATACTTATCCTAACTCCTATTGAGGAAAAAAAAGTGTCAATGAAAGAAGTTAGTTCTGATTACTTACGAGCTCGCGGTTTAAGTGAATCCGAGATTCTAGTTTATTCTACAGTATTGGGTCTTGGTAATGCGACCATCGGAGAAATTAACTTAGCTATTAAAATGGAGCTTCCTGAAATTTATATCCAGATTAAGCAATTAGAGGAGATAAGTTATATTAAGAAACTCCCTGGAAGAGTCCCCCGCTATATTGCTATGGAACCATTCTTGAAAGATTATGCTCAGCTAAGTTCTGAAGTAAAGCTAGGACTGGGAAGTATGCAGGATAATTTTCATACTCAAGTAAGTGAGTGCAATACCCAAATTAAAACGGGGGGCCCGCG